>CAYRPK010000040.1:0-8911 GCA_964426175.1 uncultured Eubacteriales bacterium
CATGCGGTGAGGTTGCCGAGACTTCGTCAACGGTCAGCACGGCAAGCGAAGTGAGCAGTACGGCTTCAAAAGAAGCATCAAGCATGCCGTTGAACAGCAGTGTAGATGTGGATAGCACAGCAACTGAAGAAGAGTGGCATATAACCGATCCCGATATTGTTTTTCAACGACCTGCATATAAAACAGAAGATGATGCTGAGAAAATACTCAAGGGAATAATAGAAGATGATATTCGTTATAAGGGCAAGTACTCGCAGTATTATCACATGATAGGCAAAAAATGGAAAGTATATAGTTGCATTGATCAGTTGTTCGAGACATTTGATTTTATTGTGCTGCCTGTAAGTGATACATATCCTCAAACGGGATATGAGTTTATAGTCAGTATTGAAATGGGTCAATATCCAATGTTGGAAAGCTGTAAGCAGTTTATTGCGTACGAAATGCCAGAACACGAAAACACTTTGTTTAATGAACTGAGTATGAGTTGTGAATTCGACTCGGCAAGTGATTTCTTTGAAAATTGCAGTATGTATAAACAATTTTCTATCGAAATTGAAATGCCGGAGAATATTTCATATACCATGGATGAGGATAAGGCAGGAGAAATTGATAATATCAAAAATGCGATAGAGGAAAGACTGAAACAAGAAGATATCTCGGGTACTGTCACGTACTATGTTCGCGATTATGAGCTGTCGGAATATTGCAACTTTAATGTGTATTTTGAGCTGGATGGATTTGTCGAAATCAATGGTGGTAAGTTATATAAATTTACTTATATGAGCGATTATTATCAAAGACCGACTGACCAGCCGAGTGTGTATATTTCAGCATTTGAGGAGATTTCCGATGATGATGCAGCAAATATCTATTATTTTGACAGAATAAAAGCTCTAACGGGAATTAAAGATTCAATCACAGTACAGTAGATTTCAGTATGCAACTATAAGTTCATAAAGCGGTATTGTCTTGTGTAGATCTCTCGCATATGCAAAACCAAAAAGGCGCGGAATTTCCGCGCCTTTTATCTTACCCTGCAAAGGTTACAAAACAGTGGCAAATTGTAACTATTTTATGCTTGACTGCGGGGCATTGACAGTGTTACAATTGAATTGTAGAAAATGAATATAAAAAGGGTGGGGGAAATGAAAAAGAGAGTATCGATTATAATCTGCATTTGCAGTATGCTTGCACTAATTTCATGCGGTGAGGTTGCCGAGACTTCGTCAACGGTCAGCACGGCAAGCGAAGTGAGTAGTACGGCTTCAAACGAAGCATCAAGCATGCCGTTGAACAGCGGTTTAGAGAGTGGAGAAACCAATGAAGTGCAAGGGATACCACCGATTTATTCTGATAGTGCAGATGCGATACTTTTGCGAATTATCAATAGTGAGAATTGGTATCACGGCGATTATTCTATATTTGATGAATTATGCGGAGAAAAGCTTACAGTTGAGTGCGTTGAGGATCAAAGCGGCGGCGAATATTTAAACCACTATTTTTTTGAATTAGACGGAAAGATCAAGTATCTTTTGGTTTCAGCAGGATTGATTTATACAGATCCTTATATCTATGAATATAAAACCTGCAGTGAATTAGAAAAGAGCAATATACTTGATACGCTTGATATTGATGGACAAAATATTGTAGAGTCAACATTTGAATTAACTGTTGATAATACTCCTACGGACCCGAACAAGCTTTCGGAATGTGAGGAAGAAACTCTTTCAGATGAAGTTGAATCTGAGATAGATAAGATTATTGAGTGCATAGACAAGGGTTTTTCATACAGCGGTAAAGTCTATATCCGTCAAGTCGGAACTCCGTGCGACAGGTCGTGGAGATCAAATACAGAAACGGTCGCTTTCCTTGAAGATGAACTAACGGGAAATGTAATTTGCTTTTTATATAGTGCAGATTATTATCAGTGTGATGATGAAAGCGAAGCCTACGGAATAAATGAAAATAAGGTAATAAAGCAATCTGATAAAGCAGAATGGTATTATTATCAAAAGGTTAAGAAAACTACCGATTGGGTAATAGATATGGGTGAAATGAGTTCGGAAAATCACACCGACGAAGAGGTTATCAGCGAACTTACAGGAACTTGGTGGGGACAAGATGCTTTTGGCCGCTGTCATGTGGAATTTGTCAAAATATCAGATGAAAAATATTCGGTTACAGCTGAGTGGGCAAGCAGTGCCGCAGAAAACACAATATGGACTATGACGATATCTTATGATAGCCATACAAATACTTACATTTATGATGATTGCACGCGGCGAAACACAGATGACTATAACGAAACAGAAGATGTTATTTATGAAAACGGTAAGGGGCATTTTTTGATACATAATAATTATCTGTATTGGACTGATGAAAAGGAGGATTATCATGATATTGCGTTTAAAAGAGATAATGAAAGGTAGCGGTATATTATCGCTTATTTGCAGCCTTACTGTTCTTATTTCATGCGGTGAGATTGCCGAAACTTCGTCAACAGTCAGCACGGCAAGTGAAGTGAGCAGTGTGTGCAAGTGAAGTGAGCAGTGCTGCTTCTACATTAAATTTGACTGCTACAAGCACTACCACTTCTGTGGAAAGTGCCGACGAAGAGCCTGAGCAAAATATGTATAATGAACAAGAAGCTCAAGATTATTTGCTTCGTGCATTCAATTTGGATGTTTGGTATTACGGCGAGCACAGTGTGTTGTATTCACTCATTTCGCATGAATGTAAGGTCTATTATTCTGAATCATTAGGCGGAATTTCGTATATTATTATTCCCAATGACGATCAAAACGCAATATATGTTATGGATACTAACTTGGATTATACTGCAGATGTACAACTTATTGAAACGGCATTTCATTATGTAACTGCAACAGAAACACAGTATTTTATTGAGCGAATAAAGGAACTGTACGGCGCTAACGGATTGCCGTATAAGGAAATTACGGTTGAATTTCCGACTCCCCAAAAGCCGATTTACGGTGACCGAAATTCTGATAATGTTCAGAGAGAAGCGGCTGATATCGCTGAAATCGTTGATAATTATTTTGAAGACGATGATATTACCGTATATATCAGGGAGTTTGTTTCTCCAAATGTCGATGATTTTGCCCGATGCGAAACAGTATTTTTTGCGCAAACCGATGAGAAAGTGTATCAGTTTGCATATTATGCCGATAGGCAGGACTTTGATGATGCTCCCCAATATTCGGTAAGAGAAGTAAAAAGCGATAGGGAAAAATATTGCTTTAAGCAGGTGAAAGCAACCACGGATTGGATAATAGACATGGAAGAATGGGCATATGAGGAATAAATACAATCATTAAAGAAAAAGGCGCGGAAATTCCGCGCCTTTTATCTTACCCTGCAAAGGTTACAAAACAGCGTCAAACTGTAACTATTTTATGCTTGACACGGTGTAATATATGTGATATAATGCAATTGCAAACAATTAACAATTGTAGCTTAAGACGCTGGCGTGCATTGTAAAAACATATACCTAATGTTAAATATAAGCATAGATATACAAAATGTTGAATGAGTTAAATGCTTCAAGGGGTGAACTTATGCCGGAGTTGATATTAATACTATTAATGATGATATTGACTATGGTATGTTTTATCGCGGCAGAGAGAGTAAAAAAACAGGCTTTGATAAGTGGATATCAATTGTACTTAAAATAATATTTCCATTGTTAATAATTGTGACAACGATGTTGGTGGCAATTATGGCAGTAGACATCGTTACAATGTTGACAGACTAAAACTAAAAGTTGAATATCGTAAAAAATGAAATAGAATATCTAAAGGGCGCGAAAATATTTCGCGCGTTTTTTATACAATCATTTAAAAGTTACAAACTGAAACCAAAAGGTTACAAAAAACGCAAAACTGTAACCCAAGGTTACAAGATTGTAACTTGACGGTGGGATATCGACAATGCTACAATTAAAATAGAGAAAAATATGAGGAAGTAGGGGGATAAAATGAAAAAATCAGTAATCATTTTGATGCTTATGTGCAGTATATTTATGCTTGCATCCTGCGGTGAGGTTGCCGAAACTTCGTCAACGGACAGTAAGCCGAGTGAAACATCAAGCTCAAGCCAACCGATAAACAGCATTTTAGAGAGTACAGTAACTGACGAGGAGCAAGCGATACCACCGATTTATTCTGATAGTGCCGATGCTATACTTGAACGCCTTATCAACAGCGAAAATTGGTATCACGGCGAATATTCACGTTGCGATATTTTGCGCGGAAAAACCTTTAATGTTGAAGTTTATGATGAATTAGGCACATATTCTGCTTCGGATCACTATTTCTTGGAGAATAACGGTGAATATGTATATGTAGCCTTGACGGCGGCAGATGATCCTTCTGTCGAGCCGGAAATAGAATATTGCTATGGAATGACGAAGGCTGAAAAAGAAGAGGAGATAGCCTGTATTACGGAGGAAACGATCACCAAAAACTCTGAATTTGAATTGACAGTAGCTGAAATACCGACTGATCCCAATAAGCTTGCAGATACCATCGAGGAAGAGCTTCCCGAGGAAACCTTGGCGGAGATAGATAAGCTCATTGAATGTATTGATAAAGGCTCCGGATATATGGGCAAGGCGTATATCCGCCAGATAGGAAACCCCTATAACAGAGAATGGAAAAACTATACCAAAACGGATATTTTTATGGAAGATTACAATAGCGGAGATACTGTGTATTTGGCATATGAAACGACATATAGCGGCAGCGAAGATGAGAAGGCATATAAAATTAGAGAAAGCAGAAAAATAACAAAGGCGGATACTGCCGATTGGTATTATTATAATAAGATAAGGCAAACGACCGATTGGATAGTGGATACGCAAATGTGGTCTAAATCAGGCTTGGAATTTATGCCTAATACGACAGTTATGCTTGAGGATATCCCCTATAACGAAAAAACTGAAGAAGTCGGCTATTATCTCACCTCACAGGGAATTAAGGAAAGTATTGATATTTGCATCAATTCAGACCTATGGTATCGCGGCGAATATTCACCTTGGTATGAAAAAATAGGTGAGACATATAAAGTTCTATGCGTGACTCAATGGGTGGATGATTTCAATTCTAACATAGCCACCACGAATGTCTTCTTATTCCCCGATGAAATCAAATTTGACGGACGAGAAGTAACAGTCACGTCTGTTACTTTGATGAAATCGGATAATGTTGATATGGAAATTAATGAAGACGAAATTTATACTGAAGCAATGTTCAGCGAATTTGATTTGATGGATTGCATCGGTACGGAGCTGAATGTGAAGCATTTATCCAAAGAACCCGAATTCACCTATACATTCAAAGAACCCACCAAGCCTGTTTACGGTCAATCGGAAATGCTGGAGGATAGGATCGACAGCGTCAAATATGAGATCGAGTGGCTTTTGGAAAGCAAGGGCTTTAACGAAGAGATCGACGTTTATATAAAACCCTTTATTGCGGAAAAAGAAGCCTGGAATAAGGAAAACGATGAAGATGTGACCGTTGAAATGAATATTTTCTTTGAAACGGAAAGCGGAAAAGTATTTATGACAAGCTTCGGTTCAACTCCTCTTGCAACCAATGGTGCAGGATTCTTTGATGATTTTGATTTAGTTGATGAAGCTGAGGAAAAGTATTTCTATAAGCAGGTAAAAAAGGCGACGGATATCAAATTCACCCTTGATATTACGGCAGGTGAGGAGATGATGCTCGATTATATCGAGGAAGAATATTGGGTTAGAGAAGACGGTGAGGATTATTGGTTTATTTCTGTATTCGCACACACCGAGAACGGATATTACTTTTCAGTAACTTTGGAAAATGAAGACGGAACTAAAACCTGGGATATAGATGCCATCTTTGATGAGGATACGGGCAGATTTAACTATGAAGAATGCGAGATTGCAAAAATAGATAATGACGGTATGGTAGAATATCTTTCCGAAAGTGGAAGCGGATATTTCTACGTCAAAGAGGGTGGACTTCATTGGACGGATCACACAGAGAATATCAGTAACTGGGTATTTTATTAAGCATAAAGCGAAAGGCGCGAGATTTTCTCGCGCCTTTTGCTGTGTCGCAACCAGAGCAATATTTTATTGCTCTGGTAAATTATAGACGATTTTAGTCTAAAAGCCAATAGAAAATTTTTGTCTATGATAAAATATAATCAAGAAAGGACGGCGATATGATGTCATTTGGAAGTAGAATTAGGGATTTAAGAGAGGATGACGAGCCAAAGCTGACTCAAGCGCAGCTTGGTGAAATCTGCGGTATAAGTCAAAGAAAGCTATCGTATATAGAAAAAGGCGAAACTGAGCCAAGTCTTGAAGATATAAGGCAACTTTGCAAGTATTTTAAAGTGTCGGCAGATTATTTTTTAGAATTACCGAGAGAACTTAAGTATCCGGAAAGATGAAAAAAGGAAAAGTTAAATGAATATTATGATAAAGCCTGTTTCGGGTTTATGCAATATGAGGTGCAAATACTGCTTTTATGCCGATGTTGTCAGCCACCGTGAGGGCGGAAACAGCGGTGTTATGAGTACAGATATGCTTGAAACCGTAGTAAAACGCGGTATTCAGGCGGCAGAAACAGAGATAAGATATGGCGGAATGGGTATTTGCACCTTTGCATTTCAGGGCGGCGAGCCGACGCTTGCAGGTCTTGATTTTTTTCGAAAATTAATAGAATTTCAGAAAAAGCACAATAAAAATCATATTCCTATTGAAAATGCCATTCAGACAAACGGACTTGTTTTAAGCGAGAGCGAGGAAATGGTCAAATTCTTTGCTAAAAACCGCTTTCTGGTGGGACTTTCGCTTGACGGGACGAGGAATATTCATGACAGAAACCGCCTTGATGCAAGCGGAGAGGGTACTTTTGATAGAGTAATAAGAGCGGCAGAGCTGCTTAAAAAGCACCGATGCGAGTTTAATATCCTCTGTGTTATCAATAAATATAACGCGTTGCACGGCAAAGAGATATATGAGGAATTTGTCGGCCGAGACATGCGCTTTTTGCAGTTTATCCCTGCGCTTGATGAATTCGGCAGGGAGGGTAAGACGGAATTTACTCTAACTGCCCAAGATTACGGACAGTTTCTCTGTGACACCTTCGAGCTGTATTACCGTGATTTCAAGAACAAAGAGCCTGTCAGTATTCGTACATTTGATAATTATATCATGATGCTCCTGGGCAGAGGCGCAGAATGTTGCGGTATGAACGGACAGTGCAGTTGCGGAAATATTATCGAAGCCGACGGAAGCGTCTATCCCTGCGATTTTTATGTTTTAGATGAATATCGCCTTGGAAGCATAGAAGAAAACAGCCTTGATGAGATGTGCAATTCTCGAACAGCACGAAATTTTATCAGGAGCTCAGTTTATGTTGACGAGCAATGCCAGAAATGCGGATTTCGTTCCCTTTGCCGAGGCGGATGTCGGCGAGACCGTGAACCGTTTGACGGAAGAAAACCCCGTCTTAACAGACTTTGTGATGGTTATAAACGCTTTTTCAGCGAAAATTATTCAAAGTTATTAGAACTTGCGAAGGAAGTAAGAAGATGAAAATCAAAAGACTCATTTGTTTAACCTTAAGTGCGGCAATGATGATACCGATATGTGCTTGCAACAGCACTCAAAAAAAGATTGAGCAAAATAAATATGCAAGTGCGTCGCTTGAGCTTATGTTGACTATCTGCGAGGATTATTATTCCTTGGAAAAGCATATGCTCAAGGGTGAGCCGACTGCAGGAAGCGGAGATTGCTATGTTTGGGCCTTCGGTTCATTTTTAGAAGCATTGGGCGATAATCTTGCACTGTATCCTGAAAATGAAACTATCAAAACTTATTATCTCGACGCTCTTAATGAGGGCATTAACCGTTATAAGGTCAAGGGTAGCGTCGTTACCCCGACAGGCACTCATAAAGACGTTACCTATTATAATGCATCTGTCGGTAACCGCGGGGACTATTATTATGACGATAATGCATGGATATGTTTGCAGTTTTTACGTGCCTATGAGCTTTTGGGTGATAAAGCTTATCTCGAAAAGGCCGAGGATTTGTTGAAGTTTTTCGATACGGGAATTGATGATACGTTAGGCGGCGGTATTTATTGGGATAAATCCTTTTCCAGCAAAAATACCTGTGCCGACGGACCCGTTGCAATTGCATATCTTTGGGCACATAAGATAACGGGCAACAATGATTATCTTGAAACAGGTAAGCAGTTAGTTTCATGGATGAACGATACGCTGAGGGATACTGACGGACTTTATTGGGATAATATTAATACCGAGGGCGAATATAATAAATGGAAAGCTGACTATAATCAGGGAACACCCCTTTACGCCTTGTCTTTGCTTTACGAAATTACGGGCGAAGAGGAATATAAAGCTTTGGCAGATCAGACGGCAAAATCTGCACTGGGACTTGCCTTTACTCCAAGGGGCAACGAGGAAAACAGAACGGTGAAAATGAACGGCAATCCCATTTATAAATCATGGTGCGTTGGCTGGCTTATGCGCGGCTTTGAGGAATACATCCGCGTTGATAAAGAAGAGGGCAGAGCCTTTGAATATATGGAAAAGGTGCTTGATGATACCTTAGAAACCAAAAATGCAAAGGGCTATTATGACCCCTATTTCTGCTCAGGTGATTGGACGGGCGAAAGTACAACTGAGGTGCTTCAACCCTGCGGTGTTGCAAGTGTTTTAGCTCTCTGCGCCTACCACGATGTTTATGTTTCACCACAATATGCGGAATAATAAGACGAAAAATCAAAATAAAACTTTAGCAACATACTTACCCCAAAAAACAGGACTGAGGCTTAGCACTCAGTCCTGTTTGCATAAATATACAAAAGCA
>CAYRPK010000041.1:0-1997 GCA_964426175.1 uncultured Eubacteriales bacterium
ATAATGCTGAATTCAACAAGCTTTCCACGGTTATCAATAAAAAGTGCCGCAACTATTTCATTAAGCTTGCCGACGAACTTTGGGCGCAAATAATTAACCACTGCTTCACGAGTGTTAAAAATATCGCCCGTTTTATTTTTATCGTCAAGATAAACTCTTGCAAGATCAGGTATCAATTTAATAAGAGTTGCCGAATGTTGGGAAATGCCTTTTACTTTAATAAGTTCACTTATAGGCGCATCGCATACATTTGAAATACTGCCGAAACGCGCAATAAGCTCATGGGCAAGCTCATTTGTATCCTTGCGAGCAACCGCATAAAACAGCAAAAGCTCAAGTATCTGATGCTGTTCAAAGCTGTCTATGCCGAAATTAACATATCTTTCCTTTAACCGTCCTCGGTGACCGTCATGATTGCTTGACATATTAATACCAAAACCTCCTTTTATTTTTTCGAGTAATATGGTACAATAAAGTTACTTTTAGAGAAAGGACATATATTAATGCGTGAAATTACCGTTACCACAAATGACAGCGGCCAGCGTCTAACAAAATTTCTATGTAAAGCCTTTCCCCTGTTCCCGCAAGGACTTATGTTTAAA
Organism: uncultured Eubacteriales bacterium; assembly: GCA_964426175.1. GTDB lineage: Bacteria > Bacillota > Clostridia > Oscillospirales > CAJFTT01 > CAYRPK01. The sequence goes on from CAYRPK010000041.1 coordinate 603, forward strand.
TATATCCGCAAAAAAAGCATCAAGGTCAACGGAAAGCGTACTGAGCACAATTATATTCTCGCCGAAGGAGATATAATTTCTCTCTATGTAAACGACGACCTTCTACTTGCCGCCGCCGAAGACAAGGCATATCTCTCAGTAAGCGGTAATATTGATGTGGTTTTCGAGGATGAAAACATATTGCTTATAAACAAGCCTGCCGGCTTGCTTGTTCACTCAGATGACAGCGAATGTATAGATACTCTGGTAGCAAAAATGCAGAGATACCTCTACGATCGCGGTGAATATCAGCCCGAAAACGAAAACAGCTTTGCACCTGCACTGTGCAACAGAATTGACAGAAACACCTCGGGTATTGTTATTGCAGCCAAAAACGCCGAGGCTTTGCGCATCATGAACAAAATCATAAAAGAGAGAACCTTAACTAAGCGATATCTTTGTGCCGTGCATGGAAGTCTTAAGCAAATTAACGGTACTCTCAAAAACTATCTGCGCAAAAACAGTTCAGAAAACAAAGTTTACATCGAAAAATCAAAAACCGCGGACAACGTCACAGCGATAACCTCTTATCGCGTACTTTGCGAAAGCAACGGTCTTTCCCTTGTCGAAGCAGAGATTTTAACCGGACGCACTCATCAAATCCGCGCCCAGTTCGCCAATATAGGACATCCGCTTTTAGGTGATACCAAATACGGTCTTAATAAAGCAAACACGCCTTACGGCTTTAAGCATCAAGCATTGACCTCATATTATCTTCGTTTTGACAAAGCGGACGGTGCATTGTCCTATTTAACCGGAAAAGAATTCAGCATTGATAAGGCAGAAATCCCTTTTTTAAAATTTTTTAATTACAATTTTGAAAGATAGTCCTTTTTCATGGAGAGAGCATCAATATCCTGAGTTCCTGCAGATTCCGAGATAAAAGTCGGTGTATAGCCGCGGCGAACTATTATTTCAGCAAGGTCTTCAAAGAAAGGGCCAAAGGCTGTATCCTCGAAAGTCAAGTGCCTTACTTCGCCACCTTTTGAATATTCAATCCTCGAAAAATGAGAATGGAAAATCTTAGTTCTGTCCCGACCGATTTCATTTTCGCATTTATCTAAAATAGCTTCATAATCCGATTTAGCCTTAATGCCACCCAATGTTCTGGCATTAAGATGCCCGAAATCAATACAGGGAATCATTCTCTCGTCAGTTTTACACAGCTCGAGTACCTCTTCCAAGGTGCCGAGCTGATTTATTTTGCCCATAGTTTCAGGGCAAAGGATTATATCCTCAAGTCCCATTTCATCAAGCGCGTTACGTGCCACCAAAAGATTTGCTTTTGATGCCTCAAGTGCCGCTTCACGCGAAACCTTACCGCAGCTTCCCGAATGTACTACCACTCTTTTGCCG
>CAYRPK010000041.1:2007-8834 GCA_964426175.1 uncultured Eubacteriales bacterium
TGCCGCCCAAGCGTTTAACCGCAACAGCGCTGTCAGAAATATATTTTATATTTTTTTCTGTTTTTTACTGTTCCGTTGTAGAAAGCGAAATAAAGTAGGGAGAATGAAGGGATACGGCTACTCCGAACTTTTCTGCCTGTATTCTTATTTTTTCGGCAGTTTCGGCGCCTAAATTTACACCTCTGCCACACTGATATTCATATGCATCAAGTCCTATTTCACTGAGATACCGCGGCATCTCAAAGGAATGCTTGCAGCCCGAAGCATAAAAGCCGTCGGGATTACCCGCCGAACCGAAATGAATACTCATTACTGTAATCTTCCTTTCCCTTTATATGCAGCCAGAAACGGCTTCTCAAATATTCGTTTAATATAAATAAATGCTGTTTGATCCTTTGCAAAGGGTTTTGTTAAGACAGTTTTTGCATTAACCCTATTACCTCCGAGGATATCGGTAAAAATCTGATCACCTACACATCCGCATTTTGATATATCCTCACCGACAAGCTTTGCCGCACGGATATATCCATCCTTTTTAGGCTTCAGTGCTTCGCCGACATAAGGAACATCTATTCCTTTAGCAAATTCGCTGACTCTTTTTGGAGTATTATTTGAAAGAATAACAAGCTTAATACCGTAATCCTTCATTTTCGCAAGCCATTGTTGTATATTTTGCGGAATATCCCTTTTATCCGGTACCGCAATGGTATTGTCTATATCAAGTATAAGTGCTCTTATTTGATTTTCTGCGAGAAACTCGGGAGTTATATCGCAGACGCTTTCAAAAAAGAAATCCGGCTTAAGCATACTCACAAACATCCATTTCTTAAAATATGAAAAAGGCGACCTTATGGCCGCCCGATTTCACTTGATTATTTGAACTTGCGCTTTCTCGCAGCCTCAGACTTTTTCTTTCTGCGGACGGAGGGTTTTTCATAGTGTTCTCTCTTACGTACCTCTGCTAAAACGCCTGCCTTTGAGCAGGAGCGCTTAAATCTTCTGAGTGCGCTGTCAAGGGACTCGTTCTCCTTAACACGAATTTCGCTCATTTATATCCCTCCTTCCAAATTACCGTGACAAATATTATGTCGAAGTCTATTATATAACAAAGGCACTGTCTTTGTCAAGCAATTTTTTTATCAGTGATACAATTTTAAAATTCCGTCCACGTGAAGCTTCAGATCATCAATAAGTGTTTGAGGCGAGAGGACTGTTATTTCATCGCCGCATTGCGCGAGAAATCCTATCATTCCAACACCTGTCGCAGTCTTTAGCCTTACTATTATCCTGTCGTCCTTTTCCCTTAAAAAGTCGGGCTTACCGAATTGGTCATAAAAAAGCTCGTATCCTTTTTTACTGCAGGAAAGCTCCACCGTTTCGGTTTGTCCGCCGAACATATTGATATGCTTGGCAATATAATCGGCTGAATCGAACTTATCTCTGTATTCGCTAACTTCGCAGAAAGGTCTTACAGGAACATCTAAAACCGTTACCGATGTTATCCTGTCAAGTCTTAAATGCAAGAGGTTATCGTGCTTCGCCATATTTCCGATTAGATAAAACTTATCCTTATTCCAAGCGACCGCATAGGGACTTATCTCAAACTGCTTCGAAGCTCCTGCTCGATTATAAGTGACTGCAATTCTTTTTCCTCCGTCTATGGCAGCATGTATACTTTCAAGGCAATAATAAATATATTCATTCTCAGCTTTGACTCGGTTATCAATAAAAATATGCTGTTTTATTTCCGCCGCTTGATGACGACTTACAAGCTTTAAAAGCTTTTTGATTAATTGGTCGGTCTTTTTTTCCGTTATAAACGACGCTGCCAAAACAGCATCTATCAAAAGGCGCACTTCAACCTTTTCAAAATCACGGGAGGCAAGATAATATTTTTTCTCATTTGTACGTTCTTCAACAATATCAAAATCCTTATCAAGCAAAAGCTCGATATTTCTTGCAATGGTTTTTCGCTCTGTCTCAATACCGATTTCATCCAATTTATGTATAAACTCCGCAGTGCTTATGGGATGGTTTTCGTCAGTTTCCTCATTGAGAATACGTATCATTTCAAGCAGACGATCTCTCATAGATATGACCCTTCCTTTCAATTATTCATACAGTATCCATTCTTCCGCATTGTTAAAAATAAATGCAGGTCCAACCTCTACATCTGCTCCGAAATTGCGCGAATACATAGCTCTTCCGTTACGGAAATAAAGCACAGATACGGGCATTTCAGCAATATATGCGCTGACAAAATCGCCAATTGTCTTTTGTCCTGAAATATACATCTCATATATCGTGCGAGGAGAATTTTCCTGTAAAGGGAAAAGACTTGCGAGTTGTCCAGTAAAAAGCGGAGTTAAATCCGAATTATTATTAAATTTCATTTCGCAAAAGCAAAGGTCATATTCATTGTTATTAAGAGCAGAAATAAACTCCTCCTTCGTACCAAAGGACGCAATATCAAGAACTATACCCTCTTTTTCGAATGCTTCTTTTATAAGCTTGATCTGCCCTTTTCTCTCTATGTCGGTTTCAAGATAAATAAGTCGCAAAGTAAAATAGGAAATCTGCTCTCCTTCAACATAATAATATCCTGTTTCATCCCTTTGCGTATATCCCAATGTGGTTGCGATTTCACCTACCGTCAGCGTTGCCGACGCGGAAGTATCTATCTCGTTTAAAAGTCCAAGTTTAGGATTTAACGGAACATCGGACATTTCCGCTCCTGCGCTGTCATTATCTGCCAATTCCTCTTTATCAAGAATGCTGTCAAATGCACGGCGCATATCGCCATTTGAAAAATACGAACGCGTGTTATTATACGCAAGCATGACAGCATTGTTAACCGTTACATTTTTCACCGCCACAGCTCCCAAGGTTTCAATACTTCCCTCAGTATACATAAAATCCACTGTTTGTCGATCTAGCTCGTAGCGAATACTGTCCGAGTTATCTATATTTACAAGGAGAATTTTTTTCATGGCACATTCTCCGCCGTACCAATTTGTATTTGCTTCAAGTGTCACATCGTCACCATATTGAAGGATATATCTTCCGCTTCCTATAAATGCTACGCTGTCTGCAGAACCACCCTTTATAACAGGAAACGCCAACAAACATTCAAAATTCGGATCAGGACGGCTTAAAGCAAAAACAACCTCATATGCTTCTGTCGCACTGACGGAAAGGACGTTTTCCATCCATGAATAATAGTAAGACTGTGAAACAGATTTTATAGTCTGCACAGTCGCCACCACATCAAGAGCTGATAGTTCTGTACCGTCGGAAAATTTCATTCCTTTTTTAATTTTCACCGTACAGACTGTATTATTTTCGCTCATTTGAGTACTTTCGGCAATAATCGGTGTCACATGCATCGAATTGTCCAAAGAAACAAGTCCGTCGAACATAAGTCCGCAGAGATACAGATTTGTGCTGCTTTGTGTTACAATAGGATTAAGTGTCTGCTCAGCATTGTACGCAATTTTATATGTCTCGGCTTTAGTTGCCGCTTGAAAAGACACATCTGAATTACCGCTTGATTCTGTATTAATTACAGTTTCTTGACTGCAACCGCAGGCAAACAGCATAGCAACACAAAGAAGCAACGTAATCAGTCTTTTAATCACAGTATCATCCCCTTTAGCACAAGTAGCGTAACTTATATAATTTAAAATGAGTGTGCTTCTACGGAAATTGCTTTACCTTTATTGTCGGTTTCAAAAATAACACAATCCATTCTGCACGGTCCGTCGGCAGCCACAAACTTTAATTTGCCGTCATTTACAAAGCGGTCTATAATAATTTCTTTTTTAATACCGAGTACCGATTCAATAGGTCCCGTCATTCCTGCATCGGTTATGTAGGCCGTTCCGCCCGTCAAAATTTGTGCATCGGCGGTTTGAACATGTGTATGAGTACCGAAAACCGCGCTGACTCGTCCTGCAAGATAGTATCCCATAGCACGCTTTTCCGCGGTTGCTTCAGCATGGAAGTCCACAAGTATTGTTGACACACTATCCCCTATTTCCTCCAATATTCTGTCCGCTTCCTTAAACGGATTGGAATACCAATCAGGCAAAAACACAGTACCTGAAAGATTGATTACTGCAACGACCTGCCTGCCAAAATCATAATAGCACCATCCCTTACCGTGGGCTTCGGGATTTTTTATATTAGACGGACGCAATAAATACGGACGCTCATCAAGATATTTTCCTATTCCTTTAATGCCAAAGCAGTGATTACCCGTGGTGATAACGTTTGCACCGGATAGAAATATTTTCTCAGCAGACTCCTCACTTATTCCGTTGGATGCTGCGGAATTTTCTCCGTTTACCACTGTGAAATCAATTTTATACTGTTGAATAACCGCAGGAAGTGCTTTTTTTATATACTCTGTTCCGCCGTTTTGACACACATCTCCGACAAATAATATCCTCATTTTTCTTCCCTTTCTCAGAACACATGAACCTTACCGCCCATTTGCGGTGCACATTCCAAAAGATAGTCGATATCCGCCTCAAATCCGCTATTCTTAAGAGTATCGGTAGTTTCACAAAAAGCCAACCGCGGCAAATTATTTTCCTTGCTGATGTGGCTTAACACAAAACGTGTCGTTCCCGATTTAGCAAGTCGAACAGCCTCCTTTGCACAGGCTGAATTTGAAAGATGGCCTCTGTCGCTTAGAATTCTCTGCTTTAACATATACGGATAAAATCCGTTTCTAAGCATATTTATATCATGATTAGATTCAAGTATGACAAAATCGCAGCCGTTCAGTGCACTGTCTACCTCGTCCGAAACTACGCCTAAATCCGTGGCGTACCCAATCTTTCTGCCCTCTTCAAGAGTAACCGTATATCCTACACTTTCGCTTGCATCATGAAGCGTGTTAAACGGAATAATTTCCATACATTCAACGCAAGTTCTATCTCCTGCTTTTATTATGTTAATAAGACCTTCTTCAACTAAAAGCCCCTGTCCTAACGCTTCCTTATATGTACCTTCTGTTATATACAGCGGTATTTTATTTTTTTTAAGTAGCACATTAAGTCCCTTTATATGGTCAGTATGAGCATGAGTGATAAAAATCGCACCGATATTATTAATATCTGTTTCTCTTTCTTTTAGTCCGTCACAAATCCTTTTTGCACTTACTCCGGCATCTATCAGAACAGATGTATTTTCTGAAGAAATAAGCGTACAGTTTCCGCTGCTGCCGGAATACATAACCGATACTCTTGCCATAACAAGATAATCCTTTCTATATCAAATAACGCAAATGCTTTAAACAAAATGCGGACGCCGAAAAAGACGTCCGCCGAAATTCCTTAATACTCAAACAGCCTTGGACGACAAAATATCGTCCGGCATTTGAACGCGCTTAATATCAGCACCTATCACAGTCAATTTTTCAACAATATCCTCATATCCGCGCTCAATATGATAAATATCGTCAATTTCTGTTTTGCCCCGCGCCGCAAGTCCGGCGATTACCATTGCCGCACCGGCTCTGAGGTCAACCGCTTTTACGGGTGCTCCCTGCAGAGTTTCGACACCCTCTACAATAGCGATTTTACCGTCAACTTGAATATTAGCGCCCATTCTGCGCAGTTCATCCACATATTTAAAGCGGTTATCCCATACATTTTCAGCAACAATACTCGTACCTTCAGCAGTCGCAAGCACCGCCGCTATCTGAGGCTGCATATCGGTGGGAAAACCAGGATGAGGCTGTGTTTTAATTTTGGTTTTTGTTAAACGCTTGTTTCTGACAACACGTACTGCATCATCAAGCTCTTCAATTTCAACGCCCATTTCCTGAAGCTTTGCAGTGATGGATTCAAGATGCTTAGGTATGACATTTTTAACAGTAACATCACCGCCTGCCGCCGCAACAGCCGCCAAATATGTTCCCGCCTCAATCTGGTCAGGAATAATTGAATAGGTACCGCCCGAAAGGCTTTGAACTCCGCGTATTTTAATTACATCAGTACCAGCACCCATAATATTGGCACCTATGGTATTTAGGAAGTTAGCTAAATCTACTATGTGAGGTTCGCGTGCAGCATTTTCAATAATCGTTAAGCCTTTAGCCTTGACGGCGGCAAGAATAACATTGACCGTCGCGCCGACTGAAACGGTGTCAAAATAAACTGAATTACCAACAAGCTCGTCCGCATTAAAGGAAAGCATTCCGTACTCCATACACCACTTTGCTCCCAAAGCTTCAAAGCCTTTGATGTGCTGATCTATCGGTCTGACGCCGAAATCACATCCGCCCGGCATGGTAACATTAGCCGAACGATTTCTGCCAAGCAGCGCGCCGATAAAGTAATATGATGCACGCATGCTCCGTGCAAGCTCGGATGGGAAAGTATTTGTATTAATATGAGTAGGATCGATTTCGATGGTGGATTTATTAATAACCTTTACACCTGCACCCAAATGATACAGTATTTCAATCATAATAGAAACATCGCTGATGTTAGGCAAATTTTCAATTCTGCAAATTCCGTCAGCAAGTATTGCCGCAGGAAGAATGGCTACTGCAGCATTTTTAGCTCCACTGATAGTTACCTCACCTTTAAGCCTATTACCGCCGTTAATAATTATTTTATCCAAAAGGAACACATCCCTAAAATGTATTATGTATTTCAAGTAGTTTTATGACTCACATGTTTACTCCAAATTATTATACCACCGTTTACATAAAAAATAAAGGATTATTTTACTATTTTAAAATTTTTTTCAAAAAAGTGGCTCTATAATAAATGTTGGGGTAGCCAAGAAGAGCCTACAGAAAAAAGTAAAAA
>CAYRPK010000042.1:0-8824 GCA_964426175.1 uncultured Eubacteriales bacterium
GAGGAGTTTTCTTATAAAGCAAACACTGACAGAACTTATATTTGTAAGATTGAAAATGGAACTAAAAACCTGACCGTTAAAAACCTCTGTCAAATTTGCGAGCAATGAATATTTCAATTAAAGAGTTTTTCTCGGATGATTTTTTTAATACTTATTTTTGTAAAAATGAGGAGGTCACGGAAAATGACTGATTGGACAAAGGAAGCTATCATTCAACGGTTAATTGAAATTGAACGCAAAGGATATATAGCTATTCCAAAAGAGTCATTCAGAAACGATGATGGAATAGGTGGGCAAATTCTTGAACGTGAATTTGGTGTAAAAGAAAACAATCTACACTCGGCTGATTTGAAGAAATATGAGTTAAAAGGACTCAGATATAAGAAAAGCAAACCTAATATGCTTACCTTGTTTCATCAAAAGCCTGTAAGCGGTATGACTGTCAATCAAATATTTGACAGGTTTGGATATATTCGCAAATCAAAACGCAGTGATATTCTGAAAAAAAAGCTATTTACCACTATCAGTGGTAACAAGTATAATAATCTCGGCTTTATTTTAAAAGCCAAGAGCGATACGGAAATTTGCTTATATCACAAAGATGAGTACTTAGCTACATGGAATCTAAGTGAAGCTGCTAATAAAATCAACAATGTTGTTTTAGCCTTAGCCGATACTCAGAATAAAACAAATTCCTCAGAGGAAACGTTCCACTATATTGAAGCATATCTTCTCGAAAACAGAAAAAGTCTTGCTGATGCAATCACAGCAGGAGCCGTTGTTATGGATCTGTGCATTGATCAGCCGGCAGATAAATCTAAAGGTATTCATGACCGAGGTCCTCATATAAGAATTCCTGTAAAAAAGCTTAGCTATCTGTATGACTCAGTTGAAAGAATACTTTAATATTAAACGGTCGCGGGTTAAAGTACTCGCGACCGTTAGATGTTTATAAAGTAAAATCAAGGATATATTCAAAGGTTGTTCCCATTGTAATATAACTGCTCGGCCATCCAAAAATTCCTACTCGATTTACAAGATTTCTCCTATCCCAAATAATTGTATTTCTGAATGTGTAGCCTGCACTCGTCAGCGCATTTACGATATTGATGTGCAACGGAACACGTTTTCCATCGATCCATGCATCAGTAATATTAATAAGTATATGAGCCTTATCACAAAAAACCGGTTTCAGCGAAAAATAAATATCATATATTGCGTCTTCAAATTGCGGTGCCGGTAATATTCCAAGATCTCTCTCATCCTGACTATATTGCTCAATTTTCATATACTGTTCGTTATGACGCAAATCGCCGCGGCGGCTCTTATTCTTTCTGGCTCTGTTAAGAATATTTGCGTATGGCGGCGAAGTAAATGACAGTTTTACACTTCCTGGCTTTATTAATTCGCTGATTGTTCGCGCATCTCTGCAAAAAGCAATCTGTCTGCAGGGCGAGTCAGTATTAATTATACGGCTATTTGCCAAATCCACATATTCCTGTTTTAAATCAAAACCTATGGCATTGCGTTCCAGATCCTGCGCAGCCACTAATGTTGTACCTGAACCGACAAACGGATCAAGTACTAATTCTCCTCTATGGGTAAATTGCTCAATAACTCGGGTTGCTAAAGATATCGGAAATACTGCCGGATGTATTGCCTTATTGCGTATATCTCTGGGTTCATCGTTAAAAGTCCAAACACCAATTTGATTTTTCATCCACTCACGTGCTTCAATGCATGATAAATGACTTTGGGTACAATCACAAAGACGTTCACTTTGTATCTGTATGTATTGGCTCATTTATGCACCTCGAGTTTTCAAATCTCTCAAACGCAAAGCTTAAAAAATCCTTATTAATCTCAAAGCCTATGCAGGTTCTTTCAAGCTTCTCACTTACTATCCACGTGGTTCCTGTACCAAGAAACGGATCAAAAACAACACCATCCTTTGGAGAACCACACAAAATTATCTGTTCAATTAATTTCTCGGGAAAGGTAGCCGTGTGTTCACCACTTAATGGTTGAGTATTAATTGACCATACATCACCTGGATTTTTCATTCGACCATTCGCACCTAAAACCTTAACTGCATCGAGATCAAAGTAATATTTTTTATTAACAGTAAAATGAAAAACGTGCTCATAAGTATTATTAAACCTATCCTTTACACTTGCCGGAATACGATTAGGCTTATGCCAGATGATATCGTCACGCAAAAGCCATCCATGCTCCTGCATTTCAATTGCAAATCTGGACGGTATTAATAACAACTGCTTATTTTGATATAATTTGCCGTTTTGTTTAATTTTAGGCTGTAATGGTTTTGTTGTAAAATACTTTTCTTTACGTTCCTTCTGCTTTTCAGTAATGTTGCCGTTATCATCTAAATATTTACTCCATGCCCCTGCCCCTGAGCCAAAAAATGTATCACCAATATTTATAAACACATTTGCTGTTGCCTTGAGATATGGCTTAACCGCATCAAAAAAATTACAAAGATTAGTTACATATTCCTCAGGCGTACTTTCTAAGCCTATTTCTCCGTCATCATTATACTTTCTTTTTGCCCAATATGGCGGTGAAGTAACTAATAAATCAATGGAGTTATAATCCAAATCCTTTATCAAATCTAATGAATCCCCGCAACGAATTATATGATTCATTTGTTTTGCTCCTTTTATAACAACAAACGTACTTTAATTTGATGAAAACACTAACTCTTATCAGTGTAGCATAAAACTCACAATTTATCAATAACCATCATTTTCATAATATAGAATTGTAACACATTTTACGTTTCAGTTCAATATATAACTTCATCATTTACCGTTTTAGCTCTTATTTGCTCTCCATTATCTCGGCGACTACGTCCTCGGGGTTTGCACCTGCGTTTACAGTTATATCAGCGTATTTTTCGTAAAGAGGTATGCGCTCATTATATAGCGCCTCGACCGTTTCACCCTGCCTCATAACGACGCCGCGCGTGCGGATATTTTTAAGTCGCCTTTTGATTTCATCACAAGAAAGCTTAAGATATATTACCACACCTAAGCTTTTGAGGTTTTTCATCCCCTTTTCGCCATAGACCGCACTGCCGCCCGTGGCAATAACGCAATTATCGCAAACGAGGTTACCAATGACTTCACTCTCTTTCTTTATAAAGGCTTCGATGCCGTCCTCTTCAATCATTTTATAAAGAAGTCTGCCCGACGCGCTCTGGATAAGAAGATCAGTATCAATAAATCCCATACCCGCGGATTTTGCAAGCAATACTCCAACGGTTGATTTTCCGCTTCCAGGCATACCTATCAGTATTATGTTTTTCATAGCACTGCCTCCTCTATATTATTATACATATTTTTTAATGGAAGTGCAAGAAAATCCGCCTGCCGATTTTTTGGTAGGCGGATTTATTATTGTATCACAATTTTTTGTGTAATACATAACAGGATCGGTCTTTCAATGATGCGGTAGACTATATGATATTTTCATCGAAATCTTCACTTTTTACTGTTAATGTACCAAAAAAAGGACATTTGAGATGGTAGAATATGATAGAGGTGATATATTTTATGGACTATTTATCTACACTTAACGAAAAGCAATTGGAAGCTGTCAGGGAAACGGAGGGATATCTGCGCGTAATCGCAGGTGCCGGAAGCGGAAAGACAAAGCTACTGGTCAGCAGATACGCTTATCTCGTCAACGAATATGGCATTGATCCTGCCAATATTTTTTGCGTGACCTTCACAAATAAGGCCGCCGGCGAAATGAAGCGGCGCATAAGAGCACTTATCGGCTCGGAATATGATACTTCCCTTATATGCACATATCACGGCTTTTGTGTTCGCGTGCTCAGGGAGGATATTGAAAAAATATTTTATCCCAAGGAATTCCAGATAATAGATACCTCACAGCAAAAGGCACTGCTTGGCGAGATATACCAGAAATTTGAGCTGAAGCTTGACCACGGAAGCTTTGAGAAGATAGTAAAGAAGATCGCCTTTTTGAAGGCACAGCGTTATTATATTTCAAAAATGTGCAGTACCGAAAAATGCCGCATACTGCCCGAACTTGCCACCCTTGATGATCAGATAATCGAGGAATACCTGCAACGCCAGAAGCAGATATACGCAATGGATTTCAGCGATCTTTTGTATTTCACGCTGGATATTTTCACTCGATGTCCCGAGGTTTTGGAAAAATGGCAGGACAGGCTCAATTATATTCAGGTCGATGAATTTCAGGACAGCTCCAAGACGGAAATGGAGCTTGTTGATCTGCTTTCTGCCAAGCATAAAAATCTCATGATAGTCGGCGATCCCGATCAGAATATTTATGAATGGCGCGGCTCGGATGTTAAGCTGCTTGTAAACTTCGATGATGCTCATGTGCCCACAAAGACGGTCTTTCTCAATCAGAATTACCGCTCTACTCCGCAAATATTAAGATGCGCAAATACGCTTATTGAGAAAAATGTTTTCAGGCTGAAAAAGAATCTTTTCACAAAAAGCAGTGACGGTGCCAACGTATATCACTTCCATACCAAAAATGAATTTGCCGAAGCAGATAAAATTATCGAGACTATAATTGATATCCGTAAGCAGACAAGCTGCAATTTTGCAGATTTCGCGGTGCTTTACCGTTCGGGCTTTTTATCCCGTATCATTGAAAAGAAGTTTACAGAAAACGGTATTCCGTATGAGATCTTCGGCGGTGTGAAATTTTATCAGCGCATGGAAATTCAGGATATTATGGCATATTTGCGGACTGTGGCTTTTGATGATGATATTTCCCTTAAGCGCATCATAAATAAGCCGCGACGCCGCTTCGGCAGAGTTAAAATGCAGCATTTGCAGTCGCTTCAGACGGATACCTCACTTTATGAAACACTCAAGGCAAATGCCGATGATCCTATCTTTAAAAGCAGCGGTGCAAAGGAATTTATATCGCTTATCGACGCCCTGCGTGAACAATATCAAAGCATCACGCTTTCCGAATGTGTAGAAAAGATATGTGCTGACAGCGGTTACGAAAAATATATCCGTGAGCTCGGCGATATGGAAAGATTTGAAAATCTGTCTGAATTCAAGCGCATCGCCGCAGAATATGAGAATAATTTCGGTGAAAAGGTGACGCTTAAGGAATTTATTAATCAGATCTCTCTGCAATCGGAGGATGATGGCGAGGAAGCGGCTGATATGGTAAAGCTTATGACTATACACGCGGCAAAGGGACTTGAATTTCCAAATGTTTTTGTTTTGGGCTTTTCAGAGGGCATTTTCCCCTCCGCAAAGACCGTTGAGGAACGCAAAGGCTTGGGGCTTGAGGAAGAACGCAGGCTTTGCTATGTGGCGATAACCCGTGCTGAAAAGCGGCTTTTCCTTTTGGATAGCGAGGGCTTTACTCAAAACGGCAGTCAAAAGCTTCCCTCTCGTTTTTTAAAGGAGATAGGCGAAGAAAACTATATTCGAATCGGCACTATCTCGAAGGAATTGCAGGAAAATGCAGACCGTTACGCCGCCAAGCTTTTCGGTGAACATTTTGAAGCTGAGCTTAAAAGCATCGGTGATACCGTTATGCATCCTGCCTTCGGTAATGGCGAGATCGTCGGTTATGAGAAAAACAAAAGCAGCTATCGCATCAAATTTGAAAAGCTCGCAAGCGAGCGCACCATTGCGGTTTCTTTCTTTAATAAAGAGCGTAGCTTACCTGTCATTCGACCAGCAGTACAGAAAGAGGTTAAGCCCGATGACTCCTTGCAGAAAATTCCCGAAGGCTATGAGAAGGTGGAGGAGGAAAAAATTTCTGAATACAAAGAGATCTCCTGCGATAAAAACGAGCCGACCGACTTAGAAGAGCCTTCGGAGCCTAAGATAGCCAAGCCCGATCTGACTAAATACGAAAATTTCTGGAAGCGCGATGACGTCCCAAAAACAGGCTGGGTCTGCACGGGTGTAACTGATCTGGGTGCGCCTGTGGGAGTTTGTCAGATGTGCGGATATCAGATAATTCGTTATGTTCATCATATGGTTCATGAGAATTTTAATCCCCTTAACGTAGGCTGTATATCCGCAGGTAAAATGGAGTGCGATATTGAAGGCGCAAAGCAACGCGAGCAGTATTTTAAAAACAAGCAGAAACGCCGTGACAGCTTTAAAAACCGCAAATGGAAGACCTCAAAGAATAATAACAGCTATATTAAAGTTAAGGATCACCTCATCGTTCTTTATTATAACCCAAAGCACAATAATTGGAAATATTCGCTTGACAATGTGTTTTGCCCTGAAGTTTATCTCACAAAGGATGAAGCGGTTGACGCCGCCTTTGAAGCCTTGGAAAGTAAGATAAAATAATAAAAATCAGTATTTATTTTGCAACGGAGGATGGATTTAATTTGATGTGATACATATGCCACTTTCTCAAACTGATGATAACCTAAGAATAATGGGCTGTTACTATGAAAGTCCCATCTTTTATGCGGACCCATCTCGCGAAGCAATAGAAATCGCAGATGAAGCATTTGAGCGATTTTGCTCTGATGATCCTCATTTCAGATATACTTCTTCGGTTGAATTAGTTCCTGTCGATTAACAAAAAATCCTCCCGATTTCTCGGGAGGATCGAAGCCAATCTGTTCCACCTGCCGTTATGACAGCTCGCAGTGGGGCTCGGCTTTTAATAAGAGCTATCCTTGCAGATAAATCTTATTTCATGTTCGGCGGCAATCTTTGCGCCGGTTTTAAGTAATAATCATCAATTGATTCCTTTGGGATTGGCACCATACCGGTTGTCACCCTTTTGGCTGTCAATAACCGCCCAAACAAATATCAAAATCTCACCAACAATCGGAATCAACAAAAGCAGAAGTAACCAACCACTTTTACCAACATCGTGCAATCTTCTCACCGAAATAGCGATGCTGGGAACTAAGATAGCCAGTGAATACAGCGTGTGGAGAAACATCAAAAATGGTACGATCAAGGTCACAATAGACAATACCAAGTTTACGATAGCATTAGCCAATATGAAATACCAGTAGTCAGAGCGGCGACATCTACCTGAAAAATTGGCGTAATTCTCAAAACATTTTATGTAAGCATTAATCATAACAAATCCTCCAATACTATTTGTATTTATTGTAACATATGTTCAACAAAAACGCAACAAAAATCGTCAAATTCCAAAGGATTACTTGCCTTCAAATGTATACGACGACAAAAACCTCGAATCGTTATGAGGATTTTGTTATACTATCTTATCATATCGTCTGTACGGCAATCGGTAAAGCTTATCACTTAAGCTCTATTTCGCCCAAAACCGTGTTTATGATATAGTCATCCTTAAACTCACGCAGGCGATCCATGTGCGGTTGCTCAATATGGATCTGCTGATGCTCCTTCGTTTCCCACTGCTCAATAAGCAACAGCTCGTTCGGGTCTTTTTCCGAGAGATAATAGTCATATTTGATGCAACCGTTCTCCGCCCTTATTGCACTGAGCACGCCCGTTTCTTTTACCTTATTTATAAAAGCCTCACGCTTTTTCGGCGTACATTCAAATTTCACATATATTGTATACATCTTAAACAGCCCCTTGCTTTTATCTTTTCTACTTTAATTATACACAACATCGGCAAAATTGCAATATAAACCTCCTCGATTTCTCGGGTAAATACCATTATTTACAGTGTGAAGCCGCCTGTTTCCTTGCTATCGATGGCAAAGGCGAAGAGCGTACCCTTGTTAACTGCCGCGAAGTATTCGGTGCGCTCATATTCCGCCGCGTAATGCTTGTCGATGAGCTCCAGCGTTTCCTTCAGCTGCAGCATAGCGGCAAATTCGTGCTTGCAGTTGTAGCTGCAGAAGCAGGAGCAAACGAGATTGCCGATCTCACCGTTGCGGTACTCAAACTCCACCTCGTATGCCTCGCCGCCTTCGATGATCGCATAGCCCTTGGTGCCGTCGATGCAGATGTATCTGACCTTATTTTCCATGTAGTAGTCGTGGCCGCGCTCTGCGATGGCTGCGCTCACCTTCATACCGCTGAGGTCACCCAGACGGAATGCAGTATCATCGCTGCCGCTGACGAACTCATCGTCTTCCTTTGCAGGTGCCTTAAACCATGTCACCGCCTTGCTTATCGGCAGTGCCGCTCTGTCGAATGTTACGAAATGACTGCCTGCAATGAAAAACCTGCCGTTGACCTTCGTATCCACAACAGCGATGACGCGCTTGTAATCGGAAATCTTGATCTTGAAGTTATAGTTAATTTCAACCACGCGACCGCGCATACCTTCAAGCTTGCCCTCCACATAGACCATGTCGCCACAGTGCAAGTCGAATTTATCGTTGTAATATGCCAGAGTCATATTGCGGCCTGCGAAGTAAACCTGCACCACAGACCTACGCGGCGCAGTCTGCACCTGCTGTGCGGTATATGTAGCTTCGGGGGACTGCTTCTCACTATTGTCTGCTGCTTCAAATCCAATCTTAAATGCCATCTTTCTCACCTATCCTTAATCAACTCTACAAGTAATGCGAACGGAAGAATTAGAATACATAAAATTATCACATGGTATTACCTCTGCTTTCATGTTTTTCAATCTAATCTTCATCTTACGCATTAATTATACACCATCATTTGTACCAAAAAACGGACTTTATGCAAAAAATCCCCCTGCCGAAAATGCCAATGCGTGATAAGGAAGTAATTTGAAAACACTTATTTGGCACGGATAAGACAAAAATTGAGAGAAGCTTGATTGATTTCAGGCTTCTCTTTTTTCTTCTTATTAAAATCCACACATTCGACTAACCTCC
>CAYRPK010000043.1:0-8822 GCA_964426175.1 uncultured Eubacteriales bacterium
TCGTAGCGGCAGTATAAAGTGTATCCTTTGCGCATGTTTCAAAATCACTGTATTGCGAGTCCATATACATATCATATGCTTTGTCAAATTCGCCTTCATTAGCAAGCTGACCGGCATATGAATATTTTGCTTCGCTTAATATAGCGTTTGAATCCTTATAATCTCCCAAAGCGCTAAATTCTGATATTGACTGCTCAAAAAGGCTGTAATCTTTAAGTTTAACGGCGTTAATATACTTCTTTAAAAGAGCAGTATCGCGATAATCATCCGAAAGAGTGTTGACTATACTAAGCGCTTTTGCGCTGTCGGTGCCGACTAAACGTGTTGCTTCATCATATTTAATTGCTGGTGAAGCAAAAGCGAAAAACCATATAAGAAGTGCAATTATAATTACTGAACCAAGGCAAGATATGGCAATAATAGCAGGTTTTCTGTGTGTAAAGCTGTAAGCCTTGTCGGTTGCGAATTCAAGATTAAAAAGCTGTGATAACATATTAATCTCCTTTTCTAATTAACTTGCTGCGAAAGTATCTGCTCAACCTCATCTTTGAGTACATATACAGCCGAGGTAAAGTCATGGCCGTACGCTTTTAAAGAGGGAAACAGCGTCATCATAGGTGCTATTACAAAGGCACGCTGTAGCCAATATTTGTGGGGAATCCTCAGATTGCTGTCATTAACTTGGGTATCTTCCCAAAGAATGATATCAATATCGACAGTACGGGGTCCCCAATGAATTTCACGTGTCCTGCCTAATTGTGCCTCAATATTATTTACAAGCTTGAGTAACTCCTGCGGAGAACCTTGAAAGTCAATTTCAGCACACATATTATAAAAATCATCCTGTTGGACATTACCCCAAGGTGAGGTTGAAAAAATAGGGGAAAGGCGTAAAATCATGCACTCGTTGCTTAATAAATTGATAGCAGAATTCAGTAACTCAGCTTTATTGCCCATATTTGAGCCTAAGGATAAAATAACCTTACTCATAATCTTTCCTCATGAAATTCAACAGCCACATATTCAAAATCAGCTTTAACGGGAGCATGAGGCTTTTTAAGTGTAATGTCAATTGACTTTACAGGTGAAAAATCAGTAAAAATGCGGTTTGTTACATGCTTTGCCGCCGCTTCGATTAAATCAAAGCTTTTTTCACAAAATGCAGCAGTTACTGCTTTGATAACTTTTGAATAATTAACGGTTTTATCAAGGTCATCTGAATTTTTTGCTTCTTTTAAATCGGCGTGTAGGGTTATATCCAATATAAATTCCTGACCGTTTACTTTTTCTTCGGGATTAACTCCGTGATAGGCAAAAATTTTAAGCCCTTTAATGAGTATCTTATCCATTTGATATTTCCTTTCCTAAAATTGCATCCGTTACTTTTGCCGCATCAACCGCGGCTTTTACATCATGCACACGAAGAATATCAGCACCGCCGATTTGTGCAACGGTATTTGCCGCTACCGTGCCGAAAAGCCTATCCTTAAATGGCGGATTACCTAACGGATATCCGATAACACGCTTGCGGCTGAGGGCAGTTAAATATGCATATGGTTCAAATTTAAGTTCGTTCGTTTTTCGTATTATTTCAAGACATTGCTGCTCATTTTTGCCAAAACCAATTCCGGCATCAAGGCATATTCTGCTTTCTTCAATACCGTGAGCTTTAAGCTCCTCAGCTTTTTTTAATAAAAACTCGCGTATTTCTATGATACTGCCGCTACAGGGATGCATTACTATACACCCGCAGGTTGAATTTGCTGATATATCAATCATTTCTTTATCACAGAAGCCGCTGACATCGTTAATTATTGCAGCTCCTGTTTTTAAAGCTTCTTTGGCAACGGTTGGGTAAAATGTATCAACGGAAATAGGGATGCTGATTTTATCGTTAATAGCTTCTAACACAGGGATTAATCTTTTTAGCTCTTCCTCAGCCGAAATTTTTTTACTGTCGGGTCGAGTCGATTGACCGCCGATATCTAAGATATCTGCACCTTCATTTTGAATTGCAATTGCGCGATTTACGGCGTTTTCCAAAGAAAAATAATCTCCTCCGTCAGAGAAGCTGTCGGGAGTAACGTTTAAAATACCCATGATATAAGTTTTTTTGCCTAATTCAAAATTAAAATTTGCACCCTTAAATAAAGCCATATTGACGGTCACTCCTTTCTATATAATTTACCACATTTTTGCAAATAAATCAATGTAAAAATAATTAGCCTTTTAAATGAGAATATTATTATAAAAACAGTTTGAAAGGAAAATCTGATATGTTAAAGGCAATTACGGCACCCGGACAGTATATTCAAGGTAAAGGTCAGCTTAATGCACTTGCAATAAGCTATAAAAAGTTAGGAGAAACGGGTGCATATATTTTAGTTGATAAGTTCATTGGTGAAAAATACGGAGCGCAGATTGTAGACAGCTTTGACAGAGATAAAGCAAAATATAAAACTGCAGTTTTCGGCGGTGAATGCAGTTACAACGAAATTGAGAAGCACAGCCAGAATTTAGCAGAATGTGACGTAATTTTAGGAATAGGCGGCGGAAAGACTATTGATACTGCAAAAGCCATAGCATACAGAAACAACATGCCTGTTATCATTGTGCCTACAGCCGCGTCAACAGATGCACCCTGCAGCAGACTGTCTGTAATATATACAGACAGTGGTGAATTTGAAGCATATTTACCGCTTAGTAAAAATCCCGATATGGTAATAGTTGATACTCAAATTATAGCAGATGCACCTGCGAAATTTCTTGCGGCAGGTATGGGGGATGCGCTTGCGACCTATTATGAGGCAATGGCATGCAGACAGTCAGGCTCCGTTGCAATGTCGGGAGGACACATGACTTTAGCAGCAGAAGCATTGGCTGAAAAGTCGCTCGAAATCCTCTTTAAAGACGGAGAAAAGGCAATGGCGGCGGCAAGCAACAGAGTTGTTACCAAAGCACTTGAAAATGTGATAGAGGCAAATACTTATTTAAGCGGCATCGGATTTGAAAGCGGCGGTCTTGCAGCAGCACATGCCATTCATAATGGTTTGACTGTTTTAGCTGAATGTCATAATTTCTTACACGGCGAAAAGGTTGCATTCGGAACCGTTGTACAACTGATACTTGAAAACCGACCTATGGAGGAGATTGTAATAATTCGCGATTTTTGCAAAAAAGTGGGGTTACCTACGAACTTAAAAGAATTAGGACTTGATAAAGTTTCTGATGATGCACTGATAAAAGCGGCAGAAGCTGCATGCAGTCAAAATGATACGATGATAAATATGCCCTTTGAGGTAACCCCTGACGATATTTTTGCAGCAATGAAAACTGCTGACAGTTTATTATAAATGAAACGCGTACTTGGTTTTTCCAAATACGCGTTGCTTTATAAGTATTTAAGTATATCCATGGGCTTTTCGGCAAAGGCTTTTGCACCGCATTTTTCAAGCTCAGCTTCGGTTCTGAAGCCCCACAGAACAGAAATACAGGGAATTCCTGCGTTCTTGGCGGTTTCAATATCGACCTCGCTGTCACCGACATATATGGAATTATGCTTTTCACAATTCAAGTTTTTCATAGCTGCAAAAATCATATCAGGCGCAGGCTTACGAGGAATATCTGCGCTCTCGCCGATTGCTACCGATACATATTCCTTAAAAAACTCTTCATTTAATTCATTAACGGCAAAATCCGCTTTATTTGAAACAATGGCAATACCTATATGTTTACTTTTAAGCTTTGATAAAAGCTCTGAAATCCCATGATAAGGAACAGTGTTATTACGGCAGTTATCCTTATAATGCTCCTTAAAAGCGGCAAAAACTTTTTCAAAATCAGGATTAGCTTCGTCGTTTGGTAAACATAAGCCTATCAGCCGCTTTATACCGTTGCCGACAAATGAACGTATTTCTTCACGGCTGCGAGGAGAATATCCGAACTTATCCAGTGCAAAATTAACACTTAAATGCAGGTCGGTCAAGGTATCAAGCAGTGTACCGTCTAAATCAAAAATAACAGTCTTGATTTTCATATTATTCTATGGCGAAATTAAGGGTAATTACATCTGTTTTGGGTATAAAAGCAGTATACTTTACACCTGCAGAATCAAGCATGCGCTTAGATGCCTTAGTTCCGGGAGTATCAGCATATTTATCAGAAAGATAGATTATCTCTTTAATTCCGGATTGAATTATAGCCTTAGCACATTCGTTGCAGGGAAAAAGCGCGACATAAATTCTTGCGCCGTCCAAGCTCTTGCCGTGTGCGTTTAATATGGCATTAAGCTCAGCGTGAACAACAAACGGATACTTTGTTTCTGCACCGTCTCTGTCCCAAGGGAAGTCGTCATCTGAGCAACCGCAGGGAAATCCGTTATAACCGGTTGAAAGAATGATATTCTCTTGACTTACTATGCAAGCACCGACTTGAGTATTAGGGTCTTTACTGCGCTTTGAAGCAAGCAGAGCAACTCCCATAAAATATTCGTCCCAAGAAATAAAATCTGTACGTTTCATAATAAATCACCAACTGACAAAATTTTTATAATTATATCATACATTCTTAATTTTGACAACGTTTATTTTAGGCGAATATAGTTGCTTTTATCGTAAAAAATTGATATAATTGTCAAAGCGAAAGGAGTGTTACTTTTGAAGAAATATACATTTGCCCTTTTTGACTTAGACGGAACAGTAACTGATTCATCACCGGGGGTAACAGATTCGATTATATACGCATTAAAGAAATTCGGTATCGAAATTAAAGATAAAATTGAGCTTTACAAGTGCATCGGGCCGCCCTTGCAATATTCATTCCGTAATTTTTTCGGATTTAATGAGGAAGAAACGGAGCAGGCAATTAAGTATTACAGAGAGTTTTACGAAAAAGACGGGGTACATAATCTAAAGGTTTATGATGGAATTCCCGAGCTTATCAGAAACCTTAAAGAAGCTGGGCTTACCATAATGCTTGCGACAAGCAAGCCCGAATATTACGCTAAGCAAATACTTGTTGAGCAGGGAATTTATGACTTGTTTGACTTTGTTGCTGGTGCGGATGAAGCAACAGGCAGAATCGAAAAAACTGAAGTTATGGGATATGCACTTCAAAAGATGAATGTAAATCCGAGTGACGCCGTTATGATAGGTGACAGAAAATATGATGTTATCGGAGCAAAGGATGTCGGCTGTGATTGTATCGGTGTTCTTTTCGGCTTTGGCAGCAGGGAAGAACTTGAAAACGAAGGCGCGATATTTGTTGCTGAAACAACAAAAGATGTTGAAAACTATATAATCGGATAAGATAAACCGCTTGTCACTGCTGACAAGCGGTTTATCTTAGTTATTTAACAAAGTAATTAAGCACAGCTTTATTATTTAAATCAGTATTAACAGTATATTCGTCTGACTCACCACATCCGCGTGACACATTGACATCAAATACTGCATTTCCTATTTCGAGGTTAGATACTGAAATCGTATTGATATCGTCCGGTAAGTAGGGGGTAAACTGTGCATGGTCCAAAGCTACGTTAAGACCTAAAATACAATTTAGAATTAAAGATACATAACCCGTAGCGCACCAAGTCTGATGCTGACAAGAACCCCATTCACCGATGCGGGTGTTATTAAATTCCTGTAAGCCGCCGTAAACTTCACCCGTATCGGGATGATATATCTCATGGAACTGACCGTTTTTCACTGCTTTTTCACCCATGAGGCTGAATTCGTTCAAAAACTTATCTTTATCGCCGCCAATGAATGCAGCCTGTGCCCAAAATGACTGAACATGAGGCCAAACAGTACCCGAATGACGTCCTACACCGCCTAAAGCGGCATATCTTTCAAAATTGGGATATAAACAAGCTATGCCGTGCTTTGAAACAACAGTATTTTTGAGAATAGACTGAGTTTTATCCATGTCAGCAACACCGAAGAGTATAGCAAAGGCAATTCCCAAACCTTCCTGTGCGTCACATTCTTTTGCTAAGTAATCGTAGGTTCCTCGCTCGTTATTCCAAAATTCGCGGTTGATAGCGTCTTTTAGTGCCTCGGCTTTTTCAAGGAAGCTGCTTCCGTCTTTTTTAAGGTGCTTTGCAAGCTCGGCGCATATTTTATATCCCCTGTAATAGCAGCAATTCGTAGAAAGCGAAAACATAGGCAATCCTACACCCTTAGGCGCGACAAGCTTTACGTTTGCTTCCTGCTTTACCCAATGGATAATACCCGAACTGTCAGCATTTGAATATTTATCAGGGTAAGCGGAAACACCGTCTCCGTATACTGCGGCACCGCGAAAAAGACCGCAATCAGCATCTAATTCAGTATCCTCAAAATAAGCAAGAGTGTTGCTGATAGCTTCATATGCGACAGGAATAAATTCTTCATCATTAGTAGCACGTATATATTTATCTGCGCCTGCAGCCCAAATTATTGAGTCCCAATATTCGCCGCCAATATAGAGTTTACCGTCGCGATGCTCCATAACTGATGAAAGCGTATTTTTAGATACATTTCTGTCAAGGAAACAAAGAGCGTTGCCGATATTTATGGCTGTATCTCGCGTCCATGGAGTATCATAATCTCTTCCTGCCATAAGACAGCCACACTCTTCCTTTAATATACCTGCCTTATAAGGCTTGATATTACCGAAAATATCATTAAGCGCAATAGTGAATGCTTGTTCAACGGTTTTATTATCACATTTTAAAGACACCATAGCAAAAACTTCCCTTCATTAATTATATGGTTAGGATAACATTGCAGGTTATTTTTGTCAATATTTATTTAATCCGTTGCTTACTAAACTTGATACACATATGTAAAAATTAATAAATAATTAAAGCTTTTTGTTGCCAAATTGCTTGCAAATATATATAAATTTGTTATAATTACGCATAAGAGCGGAGCATTAGCCTGAAAAGGGAGAAAGAGGAAAAGTAACGCCTGCCCAAATATTAATTATAGGTTGGGATTGTGCAATGAGAATAATTAACCTTAACAATGGCTGGCAGTTTAAACACGACGGTCACGTTATCGACAATGTAAGTATACCTTTTTCAATGTATTCGGTAATGCTTAATAACGGGCTTATGGAAGACCCGTTTTACAGAGACAATGAATACAAAGCCGCAGAAATGAGCAAGATTGATTCGGACGCTCAGATAAGGTTTATTTGTGATGAAGAAACTATCAAGCAGACGCGTCAGCTTTTAATTATGGACGGTGTTGATACTGTAGTTGATATTAAGCTTAACGGCAGTTCTTTAGGCAGAATTAAAGATATGCACCGTAGGTACGAAATTCCCATTGAGGGTATTCTAAAGGTCGGCGAAAATGTCTTATCACTTCATTTTAATTCGCCTACTGAATATATCCGAAAGACTGACGAAAAATTTTCAAATAATGGCTTCCACCGTATGGGCGCAGGTCATGCAAGACTCAGAAAAACCGCTTCTATGAACGGCTGGGATTGGGGACCAAAGCTTCCTGATATGGGTATTTATAAGCCGATGGAGATACTCTCTTACAGTGACGGCAGAATTAATAACATTTTCGTTCGTCAGCAGCATGAGGATGATGGCAGAGTTAAGTTAATGATAACTGCTGAAGCTGAGCTTTTAGCTGAGGGCGAAGTTAATATTACCGTAACCTCTCCCGAAAATGAGAAGATTAACGTTAATATCGTTGACGGCTACGGTGAAGCTTATATTGATGCTCCTCAGCTTTGGTGGCCCAACGGTTACGGAAAACAGCCTCTGTATGAAGTCAAAGCTGAACTTTCGGTGGGCGGTAAGGTAATAGATGAAACTCAGTTTAATATAGGTCTTAGAACTGTTAAGCTTTATACCAATAAAGATAAATGGGGCAGGGAATTTGCCTTTGAAGTCAATGGCGAACGAATTTTTGCTATGGGTGCAAATTATATCCCCGAAGATAACCTTATTCCCCGTATCACCCGTGAAACAAGCGAAAGGCTTATCAAAAATTGTGTTGTCGCTAATTTTAATATGATCCGTATCTGGGGCGGAGGTTATTACGGTACAGATGATTTTTATGACCTTTGCGATAAATACGGTATTCTCGTTTGGCAGGACTTCATGTTCGCATGCTCGGGATATCTCTTAACTGATGAATTGCGTGAAGACATAGTTGAAGAAGCAAAATGCAATCTCATCAGAATAAGAAATCATCCATCACTTGCTTTAATGTGCGGAAATAATGAAATTGAGCAGGTGTTCGTTGACTTTAAGGTCAAGGAAAATGAACGTCTGAGAAGTGACTATATCGAGTTATTTACTGTCATTTTGAAGGAAGCAGTTGAAAAATATATTCCCGATATTTCATATTGGCAGTCGTCGCCCTCGACGGGTAATGAGTTGTTTGACCCCACGGGAGATCCCGATAACGGCGACGTTCACAATTGGGATGTTTGGCACGGAGGCAAGCCCTTTAAGGATTATAGGCGTCATCATTTCCGTTTTTGCTCGGAATACGGCTTTGAAGGCTTTGCAAATCTTAAAACTATCGAAAGTTTCGCTTTGCCCGAAGAGCGTAATCCTTTCAGCAGAATTATGGAAAGCCATCAAAAATGCTGGAGCGGTAACGGTAAGATTTTGACTTATCTCGCGGCAACCTATCTCTATCCCAACGGTCTTGAAAATTTAGTTTATGCTTCTCAGCTTTTGCAGGCAGATGCAATCAGATACGGTGTTGAGCATTTCCGCCGTGACAGAGGCAGATGTATGGGCTCGCTTTATTGGCAGCTTAATGATTGCTGGCCGACAACCTCTTGGTCAAGTATAGATTATTACGGCA
>CAYRPK010000044.1:0-8754 GCA_964426175.1 uncultured Eubacteriales bacterium
ATTAAGCTCGGTTATTACCTTATAGTGAGTAACAGCGTTTTTAGAGTTTTTCTCCGTCACTGCCATTTTCTTACGCTCGGTCGGATGACGGCCAATAGGCTTGTCCACTGTTCCTTCATTTTGAGGGAGATGCCCTATAATTATAGCTTCGTATTCACGGGTAACACTGTGAACCTTAATTTGCTCCGCAAGAGAGATGTGAGCTTTATCATTCTTTGCAACCAGCAAAAGTCCGCTTGTATCCTTATCAATTCTATGTACTATACCCGGCCTGATAACGCCGCCTATCCCCGAAAGGCTTTCTCCGCAATGGGATAAAAGTGCATTAACTAAAGTGCCGTCCAAATTACCTGCGGCAGGGTGAACCACCATGCCCTTTGGCTTATTGACTATCAGCAGATGTTCATCCTCATAAACTATATCGAGAGGTATCTCCTGCGGTAACGCTTTGTCACTGACCGGCTCGGGCAATTCATAAAAAAGCTCGTCGTTAGCACTCAACACCGTACTTTTGGTAAGACTTCCTTTTGATGAAAGAGTTACATTACCGCCGGCAATAAGCTTTTGTGCAGCGGCACGGGATATATCCGCCTTTTCTGAAAGAAAGGCGTCGACACGCATACCGGAATATTCAGCTGTTACCGTTATCTTCGGCATTTTCAGGCTCCTTTTTTTGCCCTTTACTGTTTACTATATCTATAATCTCCGTCACAAGGATGTATGCTATAATCCAAAATGCTGCCACCGTTACAAAGCTGTCTGCCACATTAAAAACGGCAAAATCCATAAATTCAAGGTCAAACATATCCACAACGTAGCCAAGATAAATTCTATCTATAAGATTACCTATTCCGCCGCCTATTATAAATACGGCGGGTACATATTGATTGACTCCCTTCAATTTGCCGAAAAACAAATATCCTGCGGCAACAAGCACCAATATAACAGTAAGGACAATAAATATCCAGCGCTGATTTGCTAACATTCCGAAAGCGGCACCACGATTTTGAACATAAGTCAAACGCACTATTCCCGGAATAAAATCAGCAGATTCGCCCAACGCTAAATTACTAACCGTCCAGAGCTTTACTAATTGGTCAAGGACTATTATACCTAATATTCCGATAACTGAATAAATATTTCGCCAAAGTCTTCTCATTAAAATTAATCCTTTTTCTTTTTCTTGCGTCTGAACATACCGCCGCCGAAATCATCCGTTTCAAGATCATAATCATCACCGAAGCGAAGCTGTCCGAAGCGCGGATGCTCCTCCTGCTGTTGCGAAGGCTCCGGCTTCTTTTGGGTGCCGTCAGTATCAATTATTTCAAAGTTACCGGTCTCTCCCTGAGTGGGACGGACATCCTGTTCTTCAGCGAGAGGAAGTGTCTTTTTATCATCCACATCACTTTCACCTTGATTTTGACGTATAACACTATCAATCTCGTGATTTTCAATTCTGATAAACTTAGGCTCGTCTTTTATATCTTCTTCAGGAATTGTCTGTACATCTTCTTCAGGTACATTTTCTGCCGGAATGGGGTCTATCGTTAAAGGCTTCTCTGCAACACTTTCATTAATTTCCGCCTTTGGCACACCGTCAAAAGACATAACCCGTGTTATGACCTCTTCCTCTTTGGGCTCTTCCTTGGGTTCTTCCTTAGGCTTTACATTAAGTGTAAAGGCATGGGCACGGATCTCTTCCTTTTCTGTATCACGCTTAGGCTCTTCATCAAAGTTAAGAGAATTACCGAATATGTCCATATCGGGCGGTGTATCGGGAGCTTCTTCCTCTATGCGCGGCAGGGGTGATGGTTTTTCTGCATTAGCAGACGAAATACCGACATAAGCATTACGCATATAATCTACTGCATCATCAGTCTGTTTTGCCGAACTGCCCTTTGAAGCAGGTATAACTTCATTCTCCTCCATCATGCTTTCTGTTTGAATTCGCATCATCTCCTGCGGAGTTACCTGCAAAGAGGGTAAATTATTTAACTGGTCAATTTCCGTCTTGAAAATGTTAATGGCTTTATTCTTAAAACGTGTGACCTCGAGCTGTAATCTCTCGTAATTTCTTCTCTCTCGCTCAGCATCACGCTTTGCATCTATGAGTATACGCTCAGCCTTTTCCCTTGCCTCACGCTCAATACGTGCCGCCTCGTCCCTTGCCTCGGAGACCTTTTCCTGTGCAAGGCGAAGCACCTTTTTCTTTGCTTCATCCAAAGCTTGCTCTGCATTTCTATATTCACGGATTTTATCCGCCAAAATTTCTATTTTATGTTCAAGCTCTGCGTTATCTCTGTAAAGCTGACCGTAATCCTCAAGCACTCTGTTTAAAAACTCGTCAACCTCTTTATCACTGTAGCCCTTAAAGGCTTTAGAAAAACGCACATCCTTAATTTCCTTAGGAAGCATCATAACAAACACAGCCTTTCCTAATACTTATTTTGATTTTCTGTATTTAAAAATAATCCTGCCTTTTCGGCTAAATTCAGACAGCCCGTCCACAATAAATCTACCACTGCCTTTTACTGATAATACATCGCCTTCTTCTACCTCGAAGTCGGCTTTTGTCACTTCCAAATGATTTACGACTGCATTTCCGCGGCTTATTATTTCTGTAGCCTTTGTCCTTGAAACATTAGCTACTGCGGCAACGATATTATCAAGCCTCGCCGATGCCACTGTATCGGTTCGCTCTTCATAGCTGTGACGAAATTCAATATCAAGTCCTTGTGATATAAATCGGACTTTTTCCCTTCCTACATCACACAAATTTTCGCTGATAAAATTCGCAATATCGTCACACACAAATATGCAAAAAGCGCCGTCGGAAACAAATATATCTCCTGTCTTTTCGCGGTCTATTCCAAGTCCTGTGACCGCTCCTAAAACATCTCTGTGAGAAATCTCTCCCTTAAACTCAAAGTCAAGTCGCGTAATAGGGAAATCATACTCAAAAATTTCATCCTCGCTAACGCCAAGCATTACCCTTTCGCAATGGGAATTACCGCCAAAAAACACAGTATTAATACTTTTATCCTGCAATATCGTATTCATAGCAAGACTTTTTTCACGTAAATTCATAAATGACGAAAAGCGCGCACAATGACGCGCCTTTGTCTGCCGCATGATATCACTCACGCGCGACACAAAAAGCTTTTCTTCCTTATTTGCGGGAGGAATATATTTCATTAAAAATATACTCCGTTATTTTCAAGCTCATCAATAAGCTCACCCATTATATCCACATTATAAGGAGTGATTATAAAGGTGCTTTTTGCAACCTTTTTTAACTGACCGTTATTCGCATAAGCTACACCGGAAAGGAAATCTATCAGTCTGCGTGCCGCTTCCTTATCTGTAGACTCAAGATTCAACAAAACAGTCTTTTTTGAATTAAGATGATCTGCAATGGCAACACCATCGTCAAAGCGCTCAGGTTTTACCAAAATAACCTGCAACTGAGTAGTCGCATTAATATTTACTATCTTATCGTTTTTCTTAATATCTGCCGCAGTATGCATTTGATGCTTAGGCTTAGAAATAACAGGCTCCATATCGTCTACCTTCTTATCTTCTTCCTCATATTCGGGTGCCCCTACCAATCCTGAAATAAAGTCCTTAAATCCCATTTTTACCTTTCCTCCTAATTTTTATTTCTGATAAAATCTTTTACCGAAAAGTAAGCTTCCGACACGTACGGTATTAGCTCCGCAAAGGATTGCTTCGCGATAATCCGCCGACATCCCCATTGATAATATTTCCATACTAATATTATGACTTTTTTTTGCGGAATTGTCAACAAAAAGGTTGCTCATCTTTGTAAAATATATTTGAGCATCCTTTGGATTTTGGCACACAGGCGGTATCGCCATTAATCCTCGTACCCTTATATTGCCGTAATCAGCGGCTTGAGAGAGGGCAGACTCAAGTTCTTCTTCAAAAAAGCCGCCCTTACTGTCTTCTTTTCCGATATTTATCTGTAGCAAGATATCCATTGTAATACCGTGTTTTTTCGCCTGTCTGTCAATCTCCTTCATAAGCGACAGTGAACCTACCGACTGGATAAGCGCTACCTTATCAATAATATATTTGACTTTATTTGACTGCAAATTGCCTATAAAATGCGCCTCTGCAGGGTGTAGATTAGGAAGCTTTTCCATAAGCTCCTGTGCTTTATTTTCACCTATAACGGAAAGCCCTGCATCTATAGCAATGTTAATATCATCGGCACATACGGTTTTTGTTACTCCTACCAAGGTAATATCTCGAGGCCTTCTGCCGCTTTTTTTTGCGGCATCGGCAATATCGTCGGTAATTTTCAGATAATTTTCGGTAATTGCTTTTCTTTTATCATCAGCTGAGTAATTTCCCGTCATACAGGTCTTCTCCTTTTACTATAACCGAATCGTAAAGCTTTAGCTTTCCGTCAGCAGTTGATGCAGGTACTATTGCAAACTCTTCGGTTTGATAAGTTATTTCCACTGTTCTGAATTTAACCTCATATCCCATTTGAACATACACACCGGTTACCCCATCGACTATTCTTATTGCTCGGTCATCCACTCTCAGTCCCGTATGGGTATCAAGAATTATCTCTAAAGGCTGATCTCTGTCATAGGTTATTTGTCCCGCGGCATAGTCACTTTTAAGAACTATCAGTGCCGTATCTCCTTCAAAGCTCACTGACTCAACCTTTACCTTGAATTTTTCACTGCTTACGAGAGAAAAACGGGCATACAGGGTATCCTCTTGCTTAAAGCTGCGTGCCGTTTCACTATCTGCTTTAAATACATAGTACCAAGTATAGCTGTCTGTAATTTTTCCAACAGCATTATCCGGAATTTCTTTAGACTCCACAGCGTCAAATTCGGCTATAGTCATTGAAGTTATCTCATCAATATCTACAACACCTTCAAAACCGTCGCATTGTTTGTAAAAATACCCTGCTTTGTCTGCCGTAACCGTATCTGGGGTATTTTCAATACTGCTTTTAAGTTCAGTTATACGAGAGTTTATTTCATCAATTTTGTCTGTAAAATCAACAGCGCTACCTGTGGCAACCTGTTTTTTTGTAATGTTACCGCTAAGCGTGGCAATGACCTCAGTCATGTCACCTATTCCGGTATTTCCGTTACAATCGGAAATATCACAGAGTCCGTCAGTTACCTGCCTTACAATGGTATCCACACCCAAAACATACACATCACCTGAAGATGCGATGTTTTTCAAATTTTCAACTTGCTGTGTCAGTTCGCGTATCTCTCTTTCTGCCTGAACATCATCTGCGGACTCATACGCCTTTGCAATAACGCCTCCTCTGCTGACACGTTGACCGTCATCAACAAGATAATCAAGTTCCCCTGTTTTGCCGTATGTCACCACTGTTTCATTACGAAAAACAAGTCCCTCCACAGTTACGGTATCCTCAACTTCGTAATTAAGAGCAAGCTCGGTGGTAACGGGATTGTAAATTTTATCAAAAGCATATACCGTAACAAGTATCGCAACTAAAATAAACAGTGCCGAGACAATTATATATAACATGTTTTTCTTGACTTTTTTGCCCAAGCCGACCTTGCCCATACTTTAATCTTCCTTTCAATTTTTTCCAACAGCGTATTTGCGGTATTTATTCTCCGTCAAAGGTTTTTTTGATATAATTTTCGGCTGCTTTGCAAACCTCCTCAAAAGAACAAGATGCTTCGAGCCATTTTGCATTTTCATTTCTCTTAAACCACGTCAGCTGACGTTTTGCATATCTACGGGAATAAAGCTTTATCCTGTCTGCCGCTTCCGTAAGCGTGATTTTTCCGTCAAAATAATCAAAAAGCTCCTTATATCCTATTGCCGCCCCTGCGGTAGAGCCTTGGGGCAAATTTAATTCGTATATCTTCCGAGCTTCTTCAACAAGTCCCGACGTAATCATTTGATCAACCCGAAGGTCAATCCGCTGATAAAGCTGATTTCTATCCGCAAAGTTCAGAACTAAATATGCGGTCTTATATGGCGAGGGATTTTGGTGCGAGCGTCTTGCCCATTCGCTTAAGGTCACACCTGTATTATAATAAACCTCAAGGGCGCGAATTAACTTAACAGCGTTGTTATGATGAAATTTTTCGGCGGTTTCAGGGTCGACCTTCATTAATTCGGTATACATTTCCTCCGCCTTGCCCGAATCGTATTTTTCCTGAAGCTCAGCTCGCAAAGCATGATTGTCATCATATTGATCGAAAAACGTAATATTCTCAACCATACTGTCAATGTAAAGTCCCGTTCCGCCAACTACAATGGGAAGCTTACCTCGGCAATTAATATCCTCCGCGGCAGCATGTGCCAAGGCGGTAAACCGAGCAACAGAAAAGTTCTCTGTCGGCTCGATTATATCCATAAGATGATGGGGAATACCGCACATTTCTTCCTTTGTTGGCTTAGCGGTACCTATATTCATACCGCGATAAATCTGCATTGAGTCTGCAGATATAATCTCACCGTCAAGCTTCTTTGCAAGCTCAACCGAAAGCCGTGTTTTTCCCGTGGCGGTAGGTCCACCTATAACTATGAGAGGTATTTTTTTACTCTTCATTCCGTTCTGCCGAATTCCTTTTCTATTTTTGCACGTGAAAGCTTTACCGTAACTGGCCGTCCGTGAGGACAAAAATTAATATCATCAATGCTCTTTAAAAGTGCAATAAGCTCTTCAGGAGAGGACTTGTGTCCTGCCTTAATCGCGGCGCGGCAAGCAACCGAATGATATATCCAATCAGATTTTTCCGTTTCTAACGCCAAGGGATTATCCTTTAACCTACCTGCAATTTCATGAATTGCATCAACCGCATCTGCCTCACTCATATGCATGGGCATACTGCGCACCAAAACGGTTCCGTCACCGAAATCCTCTGTTTCAATACCGGTTTTAGCAAGCTCTGCCGAGTATTCAAGAATAATCTGATACTCTTCCTTAGTAAGCGTCACGCTGACGGGCGTTAAAAACGGTTGAGCAAAGCTTTGTGCACCCAATCTGAGCTTATCATATATGGCACGCTCGTGAAGGGCGTGTTTATCAACAAGGAACATATCATTTCCCTTGGTGGCTATCATATATGTATCAAAAATTTCACCGATATATTTATATACTTCCTTTGTCCCTTCTGCTTCAAAAAGAGTAGGCTGCGAAGAATAATCATCTATCTCAGTCACTTTTTTGATATTCTGAGGTTCCTTGGTAGCAGGCGACTCTACTTCAAAGGGTATTTCAATATCGTCTTTTTTTGCCGGTGCCTTTACGGGTGTAAAGTCGCGTAACTTTCCTACCTTAATATCAAAAAAGCCTGATTTTGACTGCAGATTTTCACTGATATTTTTTGCCTCTTCGGGTGTCTTTGCAGTATATGATACCGTTGGCGGTGCATTTTGTGATATATTGATTTTTTGAGATAAATTAAGTTTATTTTGTGGAAATTCGATTTCTCGACGAATATCATTTCCCTGTGTCAATGCGGTCTTTACGGCATAATAAACTGCCGAAAACGCCTCACGCTCATTGGCAAAACGCACCTCTGTCTTTGCAGGATGAACATTAACATCCACCGCATTAAGAGGCATTTTTACATTGAGTACACAGGCAGGAAACCGTCCCTGCATGATGCTGTCCTTATATGCCTGATCCAGAGCATACGCAAAAGTGTTGGATTTTATATATCTTCCGTTAAGAAAGAATATCTGCATGTTACGGTTTTTCCGTGTTTCCGTTGGCGGACAAACATATCCCGAAATTTCAAAGCCGCCTGACTGATAGTTTACCTCAATGAGATTTTTTGCAAAATCCGCTCCGCACACCGCATATATAGCCGAAATTAATTTGCCGTCACCCGGAGTATGAAGCTGCTCACCCGTTTCACGGGAAAAGCGGAAGGAAATATCGGGATTAGATAAAGAAAGTCTATCCATAATCTGTGCGATATAATTACCTTCGGCAACATCCTTTTTCATAAATTTAAGCCGTGCAGGAGTATTGTAAAAGAGGTCAGAAACAGTAATAACAGTACCGTTAGGACAGCCTGCGTCCTCCAATTCCATTATCTCTCCACCGTGAATTACAAGTCGTGTCCCACATTCTTCCTCAGCGGTTTTGGATATAAGCTCAACCTTTGCAACGGTTGCAACAGAAGCAAGTGCCTCTCCGCGAAAGCCGAGAGTTGCTATACCGTCTAAATCTTCTGCCGACTTAACCTTACTTGTAGCATGGGGCATAAAAGCCGTCGGACAATCATCTCTCATAATCCCGCAGCCGTTATCCGAAATACGAATAAAGGTATTTCCGCCGTTTTTAATCTCCACTCTGATAGCCGTTGCGCCGGCATCAATAGAATTTTCAATAAGCTCCTTGACTACCGAGCCTGGACGTTCAACAACTTCTCCTGCAGCAATAAGCTGTGCAACTTCGCTGTCAAGCACATTTATTCTGCCCATGCTTTTCACCTCTTTTTAAATATTTAACGCTGGCTGTCTAGCTCTTAGCCGACTTACAAAGCGCATATAACAAATTCAGTGCCTCTAACGGTGATAATGTATCTGTCTCTATGTCACGTAATTTCTGCACAATCTCGGATTGCTTCATAAGCTCTGTGGGAGAAATCTCCGGTTCATTTGCCTTTTGCTTTAAAATTCGTTCAGAAACAGTTACAGTAGCCACCTTTGTTTCTTCAAGCTGACTCAAGATATCCTTAGCGCGATTAATTACTGCCTTGG
>CAYRPK010000045.1:0-8668 GCA_964426175.1 uncultured Eubacteriales bacterium
GATTAATTTATATGGAACGGATAAGGTTGTATCAACAGATGGGGCGTATGTAGGATTGTATACCAATCAATATGATGATTCGCAATTATGGTATATACAGAAAATAGGAAATTACTATGCTTTTAGAAACAAACAATATTCATCATATTATATTTCTAATTCTTATCCTCGTAGATTAACAACGTCTTCAAGCAGTGCCCAATTTTTAGTAGAACAACTTGATATAATAAAGGTATATAATTATTATGATGAGAGTTTTTATAATTCCAAAGGTTCGACAGCAGCGGCGGAAAATTACATTAACTCTGTTTGTGATGTTGTGGCAGGGTATTATGCTGACGTTTATGATATTCATATAGTATTTGATGATACTATTGTTCCTTGTACAAGTACAGGTGATTTGGGAAATACAAACTATTCAGCGATGCTAAATTCATTTACAAATTTGACTACGCAATACACAAAATTAAATGAAATACCAATTTTGTGGACAGGTGCAAGTTATAGTACTAGGTCTATAGGTGTCACTCGCTATATTGATGGAGGGGTGTATAATACTTCGAGAAAACGGGTTGCAATGTTTGATGAAAAAAACTCTAATTATGATATTGCATTAAACTATAATGTGCTAACGCATGAACTGGGACATTGCCTTGGAGCAAATACTACTGGCGTAGACGTTACTCATGTAGATGAAGAAGATTGCATAATGCATTATTATACAATTGAAGAGTTAATTTCAATTGGTAATCTGATTGAAAAACACGTTCCTTATTTTTGCGATTTTAATAAGGAGCGAATTGAGTGTGCATTTTCAGAAGTGCTGATACCATACTGCGTCAACAATTACTAAAAAGACTAACTATTAAAAGTCAAGACTAAAATTCAAAAAAGGAGACTTGGCAATGAAAAAAATAATTTCGTGTTTATTTGTACTGGTTATGGTAGCCGGCTTAGGTTTAAATGCAAGTGCGCTTAGTATTGCTTTGCCATATAATTATAAATATTATGTCAAAGTAGCACCGGAAACAAGTGTTGATGATGTTTATCTAAATGATGCTATAAAGTATAGATTAGCGACAGGCAGTGAATTTGCACAGTATTTTGCATCAAACTGCTATGTTCATTTAATTGCGGTTGTCAAAGGCGATGTTGACGGTGATGGCAAAGTTAATTCTTCTGATTTCATAAAGGCACGGTATTCGTTTTTGGGGATTAACGAATTAACCGAAATAGAATTCATGGCGGCAGATGTTAACGATGACGGTAAGGTTAATTCAACGGATTTTATGCAAATCCGCAAGCATTTTCTTAATCTGTATGAAATTTATGCGGATAAAGCGCCCGCTTATGATGAAAGGATAGAAGACTGGATTTCAAGGCTTAATAAAAATAATGAGTATGCTAAAAATATAGATTTAAACTGCACAGATGAGCTTGATTATCTTTGTTCTCATGATTGGACAGAAACGGGTGCAGAGAGCATTACGGAGCATATTACTATGCTCAATAAAAATGAAAATGAGCAAATGTACGTGAAAAATTGGATGATGAGCGAACTAACGCATAAATACACAAGTGACATTGATTTCATTAACAGCACGATAGAACTTTTTGGCAAAATGAAATTGCAAGAGATGACGGAAGATGAAACTGCAAACTATGAGGAAAATCAGAAATGTTATGTAGACGAAGAGGGAAATTTTTGCAATAAAGAAGAGGGAACAGAAGGTAATTACGGTACTGTAGAAGCTGATTTTAAATTTGTTGGGAAAAGTCAGTTTGACGGATTTTTTATAAGATTTGTGAGAAATAATCCAGATATTTATAAAGGTGATATTGTGGTAACTTGCCTCGGCAAGAATTACAAGATTACGAATATTGATGAAATAAGCGACGAACTGTATGATTTCCTTGCCATTGTAGAAATAGCATTTTAAGTAATAAAAAGATATGCAGATTTAATTTCTGCATATCTTTTTTAAATAAGAAGCAAAAAAATACAGGGAAAATCTTTACAAAAGAGAGGAAAAAAGCTATAATATAATGTAATCAATTTGATAGGAATGATATTGTGTTAGAATTTGAAGAACAGAAGCTGCTTCTTGAGGGAGTGCGTCCTCAGATAGATGAATTACATGAAGCATTGCAGATAGATAGTTTAAAAAAGCAGATTGCCGAGCTTGAAGCCGAATCTGCCAAGGAGGATTTTTGGTCTGACCTTGAAAATTCTCAAAAGATACTGCAGACAATAAGCCAGAAAAAAGCTGTCGTAGCGGAATATGATGCACTTGTTTCCTGCTTTGATGATACCATGACTTTGATCGAGCTTGCCGATGAAGAAGGTGACTTATCCCTTCTTGATGAATGTAAAGATGGCGTTGCCAAGGCTTTGGCAGATGAAGAACGTATCAGACTTAAAACCCTTCTTTCGGGAGAATATGATAAAAATAACGCTATTATCACTCTTCATGCAGGTGCAGGCGGTACGGAAGCTATGGATTGGTGTCTTATGCTTTACCGCATGTATGTCCGATGGGGCGAAAGCCATAATTTCAAGGTGACGGTCACAGATATGCTTGACGGTGACGAAGCAGGCATTAAAACCGCCACCATTGTCTTGGAGGGCGAAAATGCCTACGGATATGTAAAGAGCGAATCGGGCGTTCACAGATTAGTTCGTGTCAGTCCCTTTGATGCGTCGGGACGCAGACACACCTCCTTTGCATCGGTGGAAGTTATGCCTGAAATTACCGAAGATACCGATATTGAGGTCAAGGATGAGGATTTAAGAGTAGATACCTTCCGTTCAAGCGGTGCGGGCGGTCAGCATATTAACAAGACTGACTCAGCCATCCGTATTACCCACTTGCCGACAGGTATCGTAGTCGCATGCCAAACTCAGCGCAGTCAGCATCAGAACAGGGAATACGCTATGCGTATGCTTAAATCTAAGCTTCTCGAAATCAAAGAGCGCGAGCATCTTGAAAAGATAGAGGATATCAAAGGCGAGCATATGCAGATAGCATGGGGCAGCCAGATAAGGTCATATGTATTTATGCCCTATACCTTGGCAAAGGACCACAGAACAGGCTTTGAATCGGGAAATATCACTGCCGTTATGGATGGTGAGATAGACGGATTTATTAATGCCTATCTTAAATATATCAATACTAAAAACTAATATAAAGGAATGATTTAAATGTTAGACATTAAAGTTACATTAACCCAAAATCCCAAGCCTCGTGATTATGATGAAAGCCAGCTTGGCTTCGGAAAAATTTTCTCGGACCATATGTTTATTATGAATTATACCGAGGGTAAGGGCTGGTATGATGCAAGAATTGAGCCGTATCACAGCATTGAACTTGACCCTTCTGCAACGGTACTTCACTATGCACAGGAATGCTTCGAGGGACTTAAGGCGTATCGCCGTGCAGACGGAGAAATTCAGCTTTTCCGCCCCGATTGCAACGCAGAGCGTATGATGAGCACGCATGACCGCATGTGTATTCCTCAGTTCCCCATCGAGGACTTCATTCAGGCAGTCAAGGCTTTGGTAGATGTTGAACGCGATTGGGTTCCT
Organism: uncultured Eubacteriales bacterium; assembly: GCA_964426175.1. GTDB lineage: Bacteria > Bacillota > Clostridia > Oscillospirales > CAJFTT01 > CAYRPK01. The sequence continues at coordinate 3,587 of CAYRPK010000045.1, forward strand.
CATTCCGACGGTTCATCTCTCTACATCCGTCCCTTTACCATTGCGACCGATGCCGCTTTAGGTGTTCATGCCGCAAAGAATTACAGCTTCATTATCATCTGCTCCCCCTCGGGCGCATATTATGCAGAGGGCATCAATCCTGTTAAAATTTATGTAGAAGATGAATATGTTCGCGCTTGCCCCGGTTTAACGGGCTACGTAAAGTGCGGAGGCAACTATGCTGCTTCTATTAAAGCCGGTGAAATTGCAGCTCAGAAGGGTTACAGTCAGGTTCTTTGGCTTGACGGTGTTGAGCGCAAGTATGTTGAAGAAGTCGGCGCAATGAATATATTCTTTAAGATTGACGGTGAGATCTATACTGCCGCAACGACCGGCACAGTTCTTCCCGGTGTTACACGCCGCAGCTGCATAGAGCTGATGCGAGATTGGGGTTACACTGTTCACGAAGGCAAGCTTGCAATTGCCGATGTAATGAAGGCAGGATACGAAGGCAAGCTTGAGGAAGTATTCGGCACGGGTACTGCCGCAGTTGTCAGCCCTGTTAAGCAGCTTGACTGGAAAGAAGATAGTGTCATAATCGGCGACGGCAAGATCGGCGAATTAACTCAGAAGCTTTACGATACCTTAACAGGTATACAGTGGGGCAAGATAGCAGATGAAAAGGGTTGGACAGTTGTTGTCAATAAGTAATGAAACAGACGGCGCAAATTTGCGCCGTCTTGATTTTGAGATAAACGAAGCAGGCAGCTCGGTCAGCGCATATCTTAAAAGCCGTGGCTTTTCGCGAAGTGCCTTAACTAAGCTAAAAAAAGGCGAATTCGTCTTTTTTAACGATATGCCCGTTCCGCTTAAATATTATATGAAGGAAGTCGGAACTCTTACCGTTTTGCTCGAAGTGGGGAATTCCGTTAACATTGAGGCGGAGAACATACCGCTCAATATTCTCTTTGAAGATAATGATATTATTGCTGTCAATAAATCTGCAAACATGCCGACTCATCCTTCTCATGGCCATCCGACAGGGACTCTTGCCAATGCCGTTATCGGTCATTGCGGTCAAATGACCTTTCGAGCAGTTAACCGTCTTGACAGGAATACTTCTGGTATAGTTCTCATTGCCAAAAACGGTGCCATTGCAGGCAAGCTCAAAGACTCTGCCACCAAAGAATATGTCGCGCTCGTTCACGGAGAAATAAAGACAGAAGGCGAGGTTATCGCTCCTATAAAAAGAAAAGGTGAATACCGTATGGAGCGTGAGGTTTCACCCGACGGTGAATACGCAAAGACACTTTATGAGCCGATTTCGTGGAATAAAGATTATACCCTTTTGCGGCTTCGACTTATGACGGGACGAACACATCAAATCAGAGTACATATGTCATATATCGGGCATCCCTTGGTCGGTGATGACCTCTACGGCGGCAAATTTGAGTTAGGCTTTTCTCACCACGCTCTTCATTGCGAAAAAATGATATTTATTCATCCGTTAACGGGTGAAGTGATATCATTAACTGCACCATTACCCGAAAATATGTATAAATCCATAAAAAAGCTATTCGACTGATCTGATCGCCGAATAGCTTTTTGTTTAGCCAAAGCCTTGTAACTTGAATCGGTCCGAAAGTCGCCTTTTTGCGCGCTTTTCAGCGTATTCGGGCTCGCAAGACTCAGGCATAAAGATCATATAATCCCAAGAAATGCTTGCGTATCTGCACAAAATCCGTAGAATTTATCAGACCATCACTGTTGACATCCGCGGCACGACTTTGAAAGATGCACATACTATACATGCCGAGATATTGGCGTCTAACCAATGTAAAATCTGTGGAATTTACATTGTAGTCACCGTTGATGTCACCTTTTACAATTACCTTATACGGAATATAACCGTTATAGATGTAACAACCTGTAGTAATGGCGTCATCATACATAAGCAGATTTCCGTACGGGTCAGTAACGTCGTACATATAATAATCTCCTGCCGTAGCCCCTAAAGGGATACCCGTTACGCTTTGGTCGTCGTTAAAGGTAAGGGTAGAAGACTTGTTTACACGGACTTGAGCAGTAATTTTTAATGATGGTGCGCTTTTCATCGTGGCAGTGATTGTAGCTGTACCAACGTCGACTGCTGTAACCGTACCGTTTGCGTTAACGGTTGCAACAGCCGTATTATCGGAAAAATAGGTAAAACAGTCGGGGGAAATCGTATGCTTGCAATAACGATAAGTAATATTAGTGTTATTTATGACAAGAGTCGAATTGGAGCCTGAGGCAACAACCATGCTTTCGCCGACGAGAGAAAGATTTGCAGCAAGAGCTGAGATGCTTCGCGTAGTGCTGTTGTTACCGCTTTTTTGAGGGTCGGTTGCAGAGCCGTCTGTAAAAAGCTGCACCCAGCAGAGTGTTCCGTTGCTTGCTTTGTAGCAACCAATGCCTATACAGGAAAAGCTTGTGTTTATCATATTGGCGTAATGCCCTTCGGAATTTATCCAACCCGTCGCGACTGCTTCTGCAGAGTCATAGCCTATGGCAATATTTTCACCTGCTGACCAATAACCGCGGTTTACAGCGCTAAAACAGCTTGAACCGTCAGGACGCGTATGAGAATAATAGATTGCACATTCAGCGGCACGCTGCATAGCTGATTCAAGAAGAGATGCGTCCATTGTCAGAGGTGCGGCACCTACTTTGGCACGGGCTTCGTTGGTAAGGCGCAATACCTCATAAGCATAATCGTAATTTTCAGTACCAACGACAGAGAAGGTTACGGTTTCGCTGTCAGCATTGACAGAAATTCCCACCGTTGTAAAAAGTGTAGAAATAATTAACACAAAAGATAAGAACTTTTTCATTTTAGTTCCTCCGAATTCATATCAGATCTGCCAAATGAGGTAAAACTGAAAGGCTTCGCTTTAAAATGCCGTTTAAATATGCAAGAACGGTACCGTAGTTTGTTATGGGGATGTTCTGTCCTGCGGCAGACTGAACGCGACTTTTCATTTCTCTTTCACTTATCATACAGCCGCCGCAATGAATAATCAGCGAAAACTCAGATAAATTTTCGGGAAATTCCGTACCCGAGGAAAGGGATATATCCAAATTTTTGCCTGTCACCCTTTTAAGCAGATTGGGGATCTTAACACTGCCGATATCACCGCATTGTCTGTGATGAGTGCAGCCCTCCGAGATAAGTATTTTATCACCATCTTTTAATTCGGAGATTTTTTTAATACCATTAACAGCCGCATCAAGAAGTCCCTTTTTCCGCGCCATAAGTATGGAAAATGAGGTCAAAGGGATATTTTCGGGAGTGATTTCTGCAACACTCTTAAAAGCCTGACTGTCTGTAATGACCATTTTTGGATTTGGTACTAATTTAAGAGCCTCTTTTAGTTCCGTATCACGGCAGCAAAGAGGAATACAGCCGCTGTCTAAAATATCACGTATCATCTGTTGCTGTGGCAAAATAAGTCTACCTTTGGGCGCCGATTCATCAATGGGTATAACTAAAATTACGCTGTCACCCGATGTTAAAAGGTCGCTGACTAGGGGTGTTTCCTTTTTTTGGGGATGAATACGGGCTATAAGCTCCTTTAAAGCTTCAATATTAGTGCCATCCTTAGCGCTGACACATATAGAATCAGCATCGGTGGGAGTATTTCCCAAAAGGTCGCACTTATTAAATACCGTAATATAGGGTATCTCTTTTTCTTTAAAAAGGGATATCAGCTCATTTTCGCAGTCGCCAATTTTTTCGGTAACGAGCACGGCAATGTCGGTTTTGGAAAGCATCTGACGTGTTTTTTCAACACGCATTTTTCCCAAAATGCCTTCGTCATCGTAGCCTGCGGTATCAGTAATAATAACGGGGCCTAAGGGTAAAAGCTCCATTGCCTTGCTGACGGGGTCGGTCGTAGTTCCTGCGATATCCGAAACCACCGAAAGCTGCTGCCCCGTTATAGCATTGACAAGACTTGATTTACCTGCATTTCTTCTGCCGAAAAAGCTGATACGTATTCTTTCGCCGGAGGGAGTATCGTTAAGTCCCATTAAATCTCACCCTTAAAATCTGAAATCTCTTATACCGTCGGCAATCTTTTCAAGATGTGCGCGGCAGATCTCTCTGGTTTTTTCACGCGGAATATTCTCGGTTTCTGCTTTTATCAAGGCTTCGCCGATAGCGCGTGTTTCTTCGGAAGCATAGTCCATAAGATATTCCTTCAAGGTCATGAGCGCATTGGGATGACAGCAGTTTTGTATCTGTCCCGTTTTGCAAAGGGACATAAATCTGTCACCCGTGCGTCCTTCGCGATAGCAGGCGGTGCAGAAAGAGGGGATAAAGTCCATTTCCATAAGCCATTTTACTACTTCGTCAAGAGTGCGCATATCCGAAACATCAAACTGCTCGGTATCGTGAGGACGTTCCTCTTCGGCATATCCGCCGACAGAAGTACGCGAACCGCCGCTTATTTGCGAAACACCAAGTCTTAATACCTTTTCTCTTACCTCTTGATTTTCACGCGTGGAAATAATCATGCCTGTATAAGGTACCGCAATGCGGATAAGAGCACAAATTTTTGCAAAGGTATCGTCATCGATGCCGTTATCGAATTTATCGGGGTCAATGCCGTCTGCACGCTTGAGTCGGGGGACGCTGATGGTATGCGGACCGACACCGTGGACAGCCTCTAAATGCTCGGCATGCATTAAAAGTCCTGCAAATTCATATCTGTATTTATCAAGACCGAAAAGAACGCCCAAGCCTACATCGTCGATGCCGCCTTCCATGGCTCTGTCCATGGCCTCGGTATGGTAAGCATAATTATGCTTAGGTCCCGTAGGATGAAGAGCTTCATAGCTTTCTTTATGATAGGTTTCCTGGAAAAGAATATATGTGCCGATACCTGCATCCCTAAGCTTGCGATAATTTTCAACCGTGGTTGCGGCGATATTGACATTAACGCGTCTGATTGCCCCATTTTTATGCTTGATGGAATAGATTGTATTGATACATTCGAGAATATATTCAATTGGATTATTAACGGGATCCTCACCCGACTCAATAGCAAGCCGCTTGTGTCC
>CAYRPK010000046.1:0-8626 GCA_964426175.1 uncultured Eubacteriales bacterium
CTTGTTCTTATGAGTTCTTCTTGGCATAAAATAACCCCCTTATTGTAGTCTCGAATACTTTTTGTTTTTTCGAGTGTCTACTCTAAGGGGATTATATCAATAATGGAGTGAATGTGTCATTTTTATTTATAATAGCTTCAGAGCACCTGTGGGACAACGCTCAGCACATTTGCCGCAATCTTTACAAATCTTTATTGCTTCTTCCTTTTCAAATTCGGGACGGATGACCGTTTTAAAGCCTCTGTTTACTAAACCGAGAAGTCCTGCTCCGACTTCCTCTTTACAAGTGCGAACGCAAAGGTTACATAAGATACATTTTCCTTGGTCACGCTCGATAACTGCAAGCTTTCGTTCTGTAAAGGTTGTATGCTTGTCACCTGCTAAACGTTCGGGCTTGATGGGTTGGAAATTAGCATAACGGATAAGTCGACATTCATCATAATCATGACAACCGCATTCAAGGCAGCGTTTTGCTTCATTTCGAGCTTCATTTTCAGTAAAGCCGTTAATAACAGACTCAAAGCTATGCTTTCTTTCCTCCGGTGCTTTAACACTCATTTTAGCGCGCGGTAGCTTTTCTCTATCTGAAAACACTTCTTTTGTAACATTTCGACGTGAGAAATATGGTTTACTAAAATACATGGGCAAGCCTAAAAGATATGCATTAATTGCTCTTGCGGCACGATTACCCTCGGCAATGGCATCAATGGCAATCGAAGCACCGCCGTTTGTAGCATCACCTGCGGCAAATATGCCCTCAATATTGGTAAGACAATTGCTTTCATCTGCGGTAACAGTGCCGCGTCTGCCAAGCTCAATACCGTCAAGACCCAAGGTATCACATTTCTGACCGATTGCTGAAATAAAGGTATCTATCTCTAAAATCTCAAACTTGCCTTCAATAGGCTTAGGCGAACGTCTTCCCGAAGCATCGGGCTCACCAAGCTCCATGATTTGAAGTTTAACCGCTTTAACTTTTCCGTTTTCGCCGATAATTTCATCAGGATTGGTTAAAAACTTAAAGGTTACGCCTTCTTCTATTGCCTCAGTAATTTCGATATCCTCAGCAGGTGCTTCGGCACGGGTCCTTCGGTAAATGACGTATACCTCTTTTGCTCCGCAACGGACAGCAGTTCTGCAGGCATCCATAGCAGTATTACCGCCGCCGACTATTGCGACTCGCTCGCCGATATCAGGAATATTGCCGATATTGACTTCTCTTAAAAAATCAATGCCGCCCCAAACTCCGTTAAGCTCTTCACCTTTACAGCCAACGCTACTGCTCTTCCAAGCTCCAACAGCCAACAAAATGGCATCAAACTCATTTTTTAAGGTATCAAGAGAGATATCTCTGCCTAGCTTGACTCCGTTTTTCATTGTAACGCCCAAATCTGAGATAATCTTAATTTCTTTTGCAAGCACAGCTTTGGGCAAGCGGTATTCGGGAATACCGTAACGGAGCATACCGCCCATCTCAGGCATTGCATCAAATATGGTTACCTCGTGACCCGATAAACGGAGATAATATGCCGCACTTAAGCCCGCGGGGCCGCCGCCAATAATTGCGACCTTTTTACCCGTTGAAGCGGCAATATCCGCGCAGTAGGGTTCATTTGATGCTAAATCGTTATCCGCGGCGAAGGCCTTTAGATATGCTATCGAAAGCGGCTCTTCGACTAAGGCTCTGCGGCAGTTGCTTTCACAAGGATGGGGGCAAACTCTGCCGATAGATGCAGGAATAGGAATTTTTTCTTTAATTATGCGTACCGCTTCTCTATCATCACCCTTGGCTATGGCTTTTAAGTAGCCCTGTACGTCCGTTCCTGCAGGACAATTAAGGGAACAGGGACCTTTACAATCGCCTTCATGGTCGCTCATTAAAAGTTCGAGCGCAACCTTCCTCGCCGCTTTTACTCTGGAGGTATCGGTATTTATGACCATTCCATCAGAAGCAACCGTTGAGCAAGCACGAAGAAGCTTAGGATTACCCTCGGCTTCAACTAAGCATAATCCGCAGGCTCCATATGTTTTAAGCATACCGTGGTGACATAAATTAGGAATTTCAATTCCGTTTTGAGCGGCGATATTAAGTATTGTCTGGCCGTCTTTTGCTAAAATTTCTTTTCCGTTTATGATAATCTTCAACTTAAATCGCCTCCTTAATCAATTTTAACTGCGCCGAATTTACATACTCTGCGGCAACTGTCACAGCGTATACAAAGCGTGGTATCTATAACGTGCGCTTTCTTTACTTCGCCCGTTATTGCATTTACGGGACATTTTTTAGCGCAAAGAGTACAGCCCTTACATTTTTCTGCATCTATCGAATAGGTTCTGAGGGCGGTACATTCCTTCGTGGGACATTTTTTATCATTAATATGCGCTTCATATTCATCTCTGAAATAGCGAATGGTAGTAAGTACAGGATTGGGCGCAGTCTGTCCAAGTCCGCAAAGCGCACCATCCTTTACTGCAAGACAAAGCTCTTCTAAAAGCTCGATATCTCCGTCTTTGCCTTCACCCTCGGTTATGCGAGTCAATATCTCTTTCATTCGCATCGTACCGATACGGCAATGAACACATTTTCCGCAGGATTCAAGGGCAGTGAAATCCAAAAAGAATTTCGCCATGCCGACCATGCAGGTGCTTTCATCCATAACGACCATACCGCCCGAACCCATGATGGCGCCCGTTGCGGCTAAGGCCTTGTAATCAATAACGGTATCAAGAAGCTCAGCAGGAATACATCCGCCCGATGGGCCGCCCATCTGAACGGCTTTAAATTCCTTGCCGTCGCGAATACCACCGCCGATGCCGAAAATGACATCACGCAAGGTCTTGCCCATGGGAATTTCGACCAAGCCGCCCTTGGCGATCTTACCCGTAAGGGCAAAAACCTTAGTACCCTTACTGTTTTCGGTACCCATAGCGGCAAAAGCGGCACCACCGTTATTTATTATCCATGCCACATTGGCAAAGGTTTCAACGTTATTGATATTGGAAGGCTCGTCCATATAGCCCTTTTGCGCAGGGAAAGGAGGTTTAAGCCTGGGCATTCCGCGTTTGCCTTCAAGCGACTCTATAAGTGCCGTTTCCTCGCCGCAAACGAATGCACCTGCACCCGCTTTTATGCGCATATCACAGGAAAAATCTGTTCCTAAAATATTCTTACCCAAAAGATTATTCTCGCGAGCCTTTTGTATAGCTTCCTCAAGATGCACAATAGCCAAGGGATATTCCGCACGGACATAGACTATCATTTCGCTTGCGCCGATGGCATATGCGCCGATAAGCATACCTTCAATAAGGCTATGGGGATCGGACTCTATCAGCGCACGATCCATAAATGCACCGGGGTCACCCTCGTCCGCGTTACAAATAAGATACTTGATCTCGCTTTGGCTCAACCTTGCGGCATTCCATTTAAACCAAGTGGGAAATCCTGCGCCGCCGCGACCTGCTAAGCCCGATATCTTAATTTCTTCAATAACCTCTTCCGGAGTCATTGTAGTCAGAACTTTTTTAAGAGCAGAGTAACCGTCTGAATTTATGTAATCTTCAAGAGATATCGGGTCGATAAGTCCACAATGGCGAAGTGCAATCCTCGTTTGACGTGTGAGGAATTCTTCATCCTCAGCTGAAATAATAAGATCCTTTATACCCGATAAATCACCCGTTCTTGCCGCTTCGACTATCTTTTCCACATCATCAGACGAAACCCTGACGAGTCTTGCAACTAAAGCTTCATCATCATAAAGGTCAACGATAGGCTCTAAAAAGCACATACCGATACAGCCTGTACTGCCTAAAGTAAAGCTTTCTTTATCGGACATAAGCGCTTCTATAGCAGTATGCACCTTTGCGGCACCTGCTGCAATACCGCAGGAGCCTTCTCCTATTACTATCCTCATTCTGCCATCTCCTTTTTACGTATATCCTCTAAAACCTTAACGGCATTTTCAGGCGTTAAATTGCCATGCGCCTCGCCGTTTATCATAATGACGGGTGCAAGCGAGCAACAGCCAAGACAAGCGACATTTTCAAGCGTAAAGAGTCCGTCATCAGTCGTCTGTCCGCTTTCAATTTTAAGATGCTTTGCAATTGCCTCACTGACCGCTTTACTGCCATTTACGTGGCAGGCAGTTCCCTGGCAGGACATGATGAGATATTTGCCGATAGGAGTTAACCGAAACTGCGAATAAAAGGTTGCAACTCCCATTACCTCAGCAGGAGAAACACCAACGCTTTCTGCTATATGATACATAACATCCTTTGGTAAATAGCCGTAAATATCCTGGGCCTTTTGCAAAATCGAAATAAGGCTGCCCGAAACACCCTCATATTCCTTTAAAATTATATCAAGCTTAGTAAAATCACTTTTAGACATCATAACTTTTTCATCCCTTTGACTTATTTATATAAGTGTATTACATTTTTATAAAAAAATCAATGGTACTTTTACAGTAAATTAAAACTTTTTTGTTTTAATTTACATTTCAACTCTCGGTTGAAAAATGTCGTTTGACAAGTTATTGTCAGCATAAAAGTCGTATGGTATACTCTGAGTGAGCTCAAAAATAAGTGCGCTTCACTTGATTTAGGAGGCAAAAAATGAATATTGGAAATAAAATTAGAGAATTACGCAAGCAACGTGGAATAACTCAGGAACAGCTAGCGGATAGTATAGGAATTTCATTTCAGGCAGTAAGTAAATGGGAAAACAATATTGCGCTTCCCGATATAACACTTGCTCCGGTTTTGGCAAGTTATTTTGGTGTATCAATGGATGAATTATTCGATTTCAGTCTAAAGGAGATCGAATGCGCAGTTAAGAGTATAACCGATGAGGCATATAAATACAGGGAGAGCAATCCTTCTGAGAGTAGGAAAATACTTGAAGAAGGACTCAAAAAATATCCCGAAAACGATATTTTATTAAACAACTTGCTTTATGTTTTGAATTATTCAGAAAAACCGGATGAAACAATTACAATTGCCAGCAAAATTATTGAAAGAACTACCCAGAGCGATGTGAAATATGATGCGCTCCGTTTTCTTGCATACGCTTATAAGGAAAAGGGAGATTTAGACAGCGCTAAGGTTGCAATTGAACATATACCGGAAATTTATTTTACAAAGCTTTCCGAGCTTGCTTACCTTGTAACAGGTAAAGAAAAATTCGAAGCCGCCGAAAAGCAAAAATGGATTTCCTTTGAAAACCTGCTTCAAATGATGTGGAAGATAGCAGAATATTATGAGGAAATCGGTAAAATTGATGTAGCTATAAAAGAAACTGAAAAAGCCTTGGCTTTAATTCCGATTCTTGAGAGTAAGCACTTTGATATATACACCGAATATTTTAATAAACAAATAACGCGCTTAAAAGAAAAGTTAAAAACAAATACCATATTCTATTTTCCTTGTAACTGGGAGCAGAATATGGTATTATTTTTATAACTTAAGCTATTTAGGGTGAATTTATGAATCAAAGGCAATATATTGAATTTTTAAATAAAATCGAAAAATTAAAGTGTAATACTCGGCACTCCTGGACATCAAGTGGGCGTCATGAATCGGTTGCCGAACACTCGTGGCGTCTTGCTGTTATGGCATTATTATGCAAAGATGAATATCTCGATTTAGATATTAATAAGGTTATAAAAATGTGTCTTATTCACGATTTCGGCGAGGCGATCACGGGCGATATTCCAGCATTCATTAAAACAGATACTAATGAAGCTCACGAAGACGCGGCAGTCAACGACTTGATCTCTTATCTCCCCGATGAAGTAAAAGAGGAATTTTCAAATCTGTTTGCAGAAATGAAAGCTCTTGAAACTCCCGAAGCCAAATTATATAAGGCACTTGATAACATGGAAGCTTTGATCTCGCATAACGAGGCTGACATTTCCACTTGGCTCCCCCGTGAATACGAAGTTAACCTTACATACGGGAAAGCAAACGCAGAATGGTCCTCTTGGACAAGAGCTTTGAGAGAGGAAATTAATAAAGACTCTCTTGATAAAATAACACGCGAAGCGGTATTAACAGAAAATTAATAATAAATATCCCGCATTTTCTTGACAGCGGGGTATTTATTAGTTAAAATTCAATTGTATTCAATTTAATTTTATTCAAAGGAGTTGCTGTTGTGGGAATTTATGATCTCACGGTAAAAGACGCACAGGGTAATGAGGTTTCCCTTTCAGATTATAAAGGCAAGGTTTTGCTTATAGTCAATACTGCAACGAGTTGTGGATTTACTCCTCAATATGACGGATTGCAGGATCTGTACGAAAAATATCAGGCAAAGGGTATTGAGATCCTCGACTTCCCCTGCAATCAGTTTGGAAATCAGGCTCCCAGCAGTGAGGAAGAGATAGTTGATTTCTGTCAGTCCAAATATGGCATTACCTTCAAGCAATTTGCAAAGATAGAAGTCAACGGTGAAAATGAAGCTCCCCTTTATACCTATCTGAAGTCGCAGAAGGGCGGATTTTTTGGTAGTAAGATAAAATGGAACTTCACCAAGTTCCTCGTTGACAGAAAAGGTACTGTTTGCGAGCGTTTTTCTTCTACCGTAACTCCCGAAAAGATTGAAGCTAAGATAAAGGAGCTGTTATAAATGGAATATACTTATAAAACGCGTGATGTTTGCTCAATGGAGATAAAATTCAATATTGACGGAGATGTTATTACCGATATCAGCTTTGTCGGTGGCTGTAACGGTAATTTAAAGGCAATCGCAAAGCTCGTTGACAGCATGACGGTCAAACAGATCGAAAGTAAGCTTTCGGGCAATACCTGCGGCAGACGTCCGACTTCCTGCGCAGATCAGCTCGCAAAGGCAGTAAGAGAAGCATATGATAGGAGTTTAGTATGAGTAATTTTGATATAGAGACTTATATGGCTGAGGGCGTAGAGAATGTTGTCAAAAGCATTTTAAAAACTTCCCTTTTCTGCCCCGAGGAAGCAAAATTCATGGCGAAATATGCCATTGCCAGCAAAAAGGCAACTGAACGCAGAAAAAAGGCTAATGACGAAGGCTTGCATATCCCTCCATTCCTCATTGCAAGCATCACAAGCAAATGCAATCTTCATTGTGCCGGCTGCTATGCGCGTTCTCTCGATACCTGCTGTGAAGGTGCTCCGACAAATCAGCTGACTGATGAAGATTGGGGCAAGGTATTTAATGAAGCTGAGGAAATGGGAATCAGCTTCATACTACTTGCAGGCGGAGAGCCTTTAGTCAGAAAAGACGTAATTTTGCAGGCGGCAAAGGTACCCAATATTCTTTTTCCCATATTCACAAACGGCACGATGCTGGGTGATGAATATATCAATATTCTGGATAAGCACCGCAACTTAGTTCCTATCTTAAGCATTGAGGGCGATGAGCTTCATACCGATAACCGCAGAGGAACTGGTGTTTATAAAAAGCTCATTGATGCAATGGCGGTCATGAAGAAAAAGTATATTGCCTTTGGTGCTTCGGTGACTGTTACTAAGGATAATTTGGAAGAAGCTTTATCGGAAGAATTTATCGACGGACTTACCGAAAAGGGCTGTAAGGCAGTTATATACGTTGAATTTGTACCTGTTTCAAAGGATACCGAGCATCTTGCTCCCGATGACAGTGACCGTGAATATTTTAATGAGAGATTGACGGCACTGCGTGAAAAATACGATAACACGCTGTTTATTGCCTTCCCTGGCGATGAAAAAAGCTCAGACGGATGCCTTGCGGCAGGACGTGGCTTTTTCCATATCAATTCTCACGGCGGTGCAGAGCCGTGTCCGTTTTCGCCATATTCGGATATAAATGTAAAGGAAGCTTCCTTGCGCGAAGTAATCAATTCAAAGCTGTTTGCGGCACTTCGTAGCGGTGATATGCTCATTGAGGATCACAAGGGAGGATGTGTTTTATTTGAGCGTCGCGAGCAGGTCGAAGCATTGCTCAGTAATTCATAGGAGGATAATTATGCTTAAAGTAAAAAAACATACTCTTTTGCTTGTTGCCGGACTTGTCTGGCTTGCGGCAGGGATAAATATCCTTCGCATCGGTATAAATTCCTTTGCTACGGCAAAGCTTATTTGGCTGCTCATTATTATCGCAATCATTATTTTTACTGGCTTCTTTTTCATGTTTTCCGTAACGGTACGCAAGCATAAGGCGCGCATTTTAGGATATGAGGAAGAAAAGAAATCCATCTTTTGCTTCTTTGATGTGAAGGGATATCTTATGATGGCATTTATGATGGGTTTGGGTATCGGTCTTCGTCACGGTAATTTCCTGCCTACTGAATTCTTTGCATCCTTTTATACGGGACTCGGCAGTGCTCTTTGTGTTGCGGGAATCAAATTTCTTGTAAGTTATGTTTTACAAATGAAAAAAAGTGTGGTAGAATAACATCTGAAAATTGAGTAGAAGGAATGGTCATATTTATGGAATATGATGCTCTTAAGCTTGAAAATCAAATATGTTTTCCGCTTTATGCCTGCGCAAAGGAAGTTGTCAGACAATACCGCCCCTATCTTGACGAATTAGATCTTACATATACTCAGTACATAACAATGATGGTCTTTTGGGAGCATAAAATGCTAAATGTAAAGGAGCTTGGCGAAA
>CAYRPK010000047.1:0-8597 GCA_964426175.1 uncultured Eubacteriales bacterium
AATTGCCGGGAAATACAAGTATCGAATGCGGCAATTTCAGAGAGCACGATGTTAAAGGTGCAAAAGACATTGCCGTCAAGTATTTGAAAGTAATTGACGGTTATACAAGCGATAGATTGATTTATCCTGTGAAATGACAAGAGAGTTTTACAAAAAATCTTGACGAACGACTGAAATTGATATATACTGTTGATTGTGAATATGGTTTAAGCAACCTAAAGTTGCAAAATGTTCAAGGTAAAGTTGCTTGAAAAAATGACGTTGATTTGGTATTTTTATTGTATGCTGTGTTATATAATGTTAAAGTATTAATATAGAAGGAGGGTTTTGCGTATGACAATCGGCGAAAAAATCGCTCAGTTACGTATGGCAGCTGACATTTCACAGGAGCAGCTGGCAGAAAAAATTTCTGTTTCACGTCAGTCTGTATCTAAATGGGAAATGAATCAGGCGCTTCCTCAAATTGATAAAATATTACAGCTTTGCGAATTGTTTGATATTTCTACAGATGAGCTTTTGCTTGATAAAATTACAATTAAAGAATCCTCATTCGGCATGCCCCGTCAGAATAAATATTTCGGTACAGACGGGTTTCGAGGAGAAGCTAATATAGGGCTTACCTCTATGCATGCCTATAAGATAGGCAGATTTTTGGGTTGGTATTATTCTTCTCCTATTTCAGGCTGTAATAAGGTAGGATACCGTCCGAAAATTGTTATTGGCAAAGATACACGACGCTCAAGCTATATGCTTGAATATGCGATTGCAGCTGGCATTACTGCTTCAGGTTCTGATGCGTATATGCTCCATGTTATCACAACACCCGGTGTTTCGTATGTTACTCGTCAGGATGAATTTGACTGTGGCATTATGATAACTGCTTCGCATAATCCTTTTTACGACAACGGGATCAAGGTAATCAACCGCTTCGGTGAAAAGCTTGACGACAATACGACTCTGCTTATTGAAGCATACATTGACGGTGATCTTAAAGCCTTGGGAATTCAAGGTCAGGATTTACCTTTAGCATGCAGAGATCGCGTGGGAAGTATCGTTGACTGGTCTTCGGGCAGAAATCGCTATATAGCATATCTTATTTCAATTGCGTCCCATTCTTATAAGCACTTGCGTATTGGTCTTGACTGCGCAAACGGCGCTTCGTGGACGATAGCAAAATCTGTATTCGGGGCGTTAGGTGCGCATACTGTGGTAATTGGTGCTGAGCCTGACGGACTTAATGTTAACAGCGATTGTGGCTCTACGCATATGGAAAATATATCCCGTTTGGTACGCGAACAGCATCTTGATGTGGGATTTGCTTTTGACGGTGACGCAGACCGCTGTATTGCCGTGGACGAAAACGGTAATATCGTAGACGGCGATGTTATGCTTTATATTTTAGGAAAACGGCTTAAATCGCGCGGTATGCTTAATGATGATACTGTTGTTGCTACAGTCATGTCAAACAGCGGCTTTTTTAACAGCCTTAAAGAGGCAGGAATGAAATGCGTGCAAACAACTGTCGGTGACCGCTTTGTTTACGAATGCATGCAGAAAAACGATTATTGCCTCGGCGGTGAACAGACGGGGCATGTAATACTCAAAAAATACGCTACGACGGGCGACGGATTACTTACCGCTATTATGATAGCAGAGGAGATGTGCGATTCAAAGCAGTCGCTTTCAAAGCTTGCTGAGCCTGTTAAGCTCTATCCTCAGCATACCAAAAACATTCGTGTTAAGGATAAAGCCACGGCAATAAGCGATGCAGAGGTGCAAAAGGAATTTAAAGCTGTCGATGCGCTGATAGGAGGAAAGGGCAGAGTGCTTCTCCGTCAAAGCGGTACAGAGCCGATAGTCAGAGTTATGGTCGAAGCAGAAAGCGCGGAAAAATGCGTACAATACGCTGAAAGAATAGAAAAGGTTATGATTGAAAGGGGATATACCGTTGATTAAACAGGTAAAAACAAGCGAGCTTTATGATGTTCAAACTCCGTATCTTACAGAGCTTTTTGAGGGTACAGAATATCCTTGGGAGATTCTTCCCAAAATCAAGGATTATATTAAAGCACTCATCGAAAAGGGCATTGTGGGTTATACCCAAATTTCCGACGGTGTTTTAGTCGGCGAAAATGTAAAGATATATCCTACTGCCACTATTGAAGCACCGTGTATTATCGGTTCGGGAACGGAGGTTCGCCCAGGCGCGTTTATTCGTGGAAGTGTTATCACGGGTGAAAATTGCGTTATAGGTAATTCCTCCGAGCTTAAAAATTGTGTTTTGCTTAACAAGGTACAGGTACCTCATTATAATTATGTCGGCGATTCAGTCCTCGGTAACCGCGCTCATATGGGTGCAGGCTCTATCTGCTCCAATCTTAAATCTGACGGAAAGCCTGTCGTTATCCACGGCGATACCGATTACATTACGGGACTTCGCAAGATAGGCGGTATTTTGGCAGACGGTGCAGATATCGGTTGCGGATGCGTCTTAAATCCCGGTACCGTTATAGGTAAAAATACCTCGGTCTATCCCTTGACCTCGCTTAGAGGTGTTTTCCCCTCGGGATGCATCGTCAAGGCTATGAATAATATCGTTGTCAGAAAAACAGCGGAATGATAATATCATTTCGTTTAATAAATGGAAGGAGTAAATCTAATGAAATTCATCAAAGTAGACAATTACGAGCAGCTCAGCCGCCATGCGGCAAACATCATCGCGGCGCAGGTCATTTCTAAGCCTAAATGCGTTCTCGGTCTTGCGACCGGTTCTTCACCCTTGGGTACCTATGCAAACCTTGCAGCAATGTGTGATAACGGCGATGTTGATTTTTCTACCGTAACCAGCGTAAATCTTGACGAGTATGTCGGTCTTGACGGAACTCATGACCAGAGCTATCGCTATTTTATGGATACCAATCTTTTCTCCAAGATTAATATTGACAGAGCAAAGACCAACGTTCCTAACGGTTGTGCCGACGACCTTAAAAAAGAGGGCGAGCGTTACGATAACCTTATCGAAGAATTAGGCGGAATCGATCTTCAGCTTTTAGGCATTGGCCTTGACGGACATATCGGTTTTAATGAGCCCGACGATGCATTTACTGCAGAGACTCATGAGGTTGAGCTTGACCCCTCTACCATCGAAGCAAATGCACGTTTCTTTGCATCCGCTGATGATGTTCCCCGCAAGGCTATTACCATGGGCATGAAGGCTATCATGCAGGCAAAGAAGGTTCTTCTTATTGCTAACGGCAAGAATAAGAAGGATATTGTTGAAAAGTCATTCTTCGGCCCCATCACCCCCGAGGTACCTGCATCGATCCTTCAGCTTCATCCCGATTTAACTGTAATTTACAGCGAAAATTAAGAAATACACCAAAAAGACTATCTCACGCATTTTCGTGAGATAGTCCTTTTTTTATGCAAAATGCAAAATGAAAAGCGCAAGGTGAAGGAAGCTTTTCGCTACACATAAAATTCCGCAAGATCATCAAGCCGCAGGCAGGCGAGCTTTCCGCCGAATGCTGCGCCGCAATCAATATTAATATTATTGTTGCAGTAATAGATTTCGGGCTTTCCTGTTATTGCAAGGGTAGGGGTATGTCCGGAAATAAGATAAATGCTCTCATCATCAAATACCTGACAGTTATAGTCGGCACGCATAAATGTTATTTCCTCTAAAGAATGCTCGCTCAGCTTCTTATCCGCAGAAATATTGCCGCTGTGCGAAAGGATAAAAGTCTTATCATTAACGTCAACGACATCATACGGCTCGAAATCTTTTAAATAATCCAACAAAAATGATCTGTCTTCCTGCGGTAATTCTTTAAATTGCTTTAAGGTCGCATCTCCGCCGTTTTGTTGCCACTCGAGAAGCTTACTCAAAACATCGCTGTTTATTTGCGTATCATAGTTGGCATCGGTTATTTCCACCGTCAGCCGCTCTAACAGATCAAGTGCCATAATTTCGTGGTTCCCCATTATGGGATAAACATTATACCGCATAGACATATCCTGCAAAACCTTTACAGGATCATTACCGCGGTCAAGAACATCACCCAGCACGTAAAGAGTATCCCTATCCGTAAAATTTATTTTTTTGAGCATAGCGATATATTTTTCATATTCACCGTGTATATCGCTCATAACATAAATTGCCATTATTCCTCCTTGAGCCGCACTTCTGCAAAGTCAATAATCTCACCATACCACTTAGGCAATGTCTGTTTCGCCCAGTGGCAGTTTAACCAACGGTAATCTGATATTTCATCATTATCAATTTTTAGCTCGCCGTTATATTCCGCAAGAAACAAAACAAGGTCTTTTTGATAGATACTAGAAAGCCCATAATGGATTTGCTTTCTGAAACCCGATACAAATTCAACAGATATGCCGATTTCTTCAAAAATTTCACGTTTAGCTGTTTGCTCTTCAGTTTCAAAGGCTTCAACGTGACCTTTGGGAACACTGTATGTTCCAGACTGCTGTAAAATGCAAAGATACTCTGTACTGCCGTTATTTCTTCTGAATATAACTGCACCGCAGGATTTATGGTATATCGCCTCAATGTGGGTTTGATAATACTGCTCCTGAAAGTGAATAGCCTCAGCCATTTCAGCTTGATTAAAAATAATTTTATCCGGTGCGGCAATGAGCTTGTCCTCGATATCGTTTTCACGGTGAACTATGCCGATAACCCTTGCGGTATATTCTTTGACAGGCTCACTTACGCCAAGCAGATAAACATCAAGCTCTTCGCCGTCACCGCCGAGGACTCCGGGAATATAACCGTAATTGATAGGATAGGTAAGACTGTAATCTTCTTTTTGATGAACATAACCTATCGGTCGATCAATTTTAATGTCTACTGTTTTTCCGAGATACGAATTGACAAGTGCGTTTCTTAAGGCGTAAACGATAAAATCGTGTTTGCCTTCGAGATACTTCTCTCTACCCTTATCCTCGGGGGCTGCGTTAGCAAGGGCGACTTTTAAAGCTTCATATTCTTTGGCGACAGACGGTGTTTTATTGAGGTAATCTCTGAAATTTAAGTAGTTTTGCCACTCCATTCCACCAAAGATAACCACATGTATGAAGTGTGTCTGTATATCGCCCGTACCATCGTAGCGACTGCCACAGGCAAAAAGAAGCTGATCGTTCAAGTGTGCATTTGGTCGGTAATAGAAGCCGTTACTTCTCAAAATCGGCTCCAAAGCAAGAATATGCTCAAAACTGTCCACCCCAACAGCGATATCGATAATAGGTTTTGCTTTTATGCTCGTTATAGCTGTGCTACCCACATGTTGAATATCTTTTGCAACATCACCTAAAATCTGCCATAGAGCAGATACTGTTTTTTGAGCTTCAATATCCCATTCTTTTTGATGGTCATATAGTTTGACAGTTCCGCTTTTCAGTCCTATCATTTAAGTGCCTCCACCCATTCGTCGTTTTCTTTATAGAAAAATATTTCAGTCAGCGTATCGTCCAAAAATAATCTGAGATAGCCTTCCATATATGGAGCAAGGTTTAATTCGGGCAGTTCACTAAGCTTAGCCCAACGGACCTCGCCTTCGTCGGAGGAGGTAAGCTCGCCTTGAAATTTATCTGTCTTATAGCAAAGAACAACGTATCTGGCTCCATCATCGCGTGTCCAATCTTTGATGCCGCACATCTTAAGCTCGGATACCGTAAGTCCCGTTTCCTCAAATACTTCTCTGATAACGGCATCAGTAAATGCTTCACCATATTCAACGTGGCCGCCGGGGAATGCTATACCCGACCAAGCATCATCATTACGATCCTGCACGACCACATTACCCTCACCGTCATAGATCATGCACATATTGGTAAAGATGACAGTTTCTTTGCTCATTGTTTTCTGATCCTTTAAATAGGAAAATATCTACTTGCTCAAAAGAGAGGCTAACGGCTTAAACTCTTTGGATGTATCTATTTGCTCGCATATATATATTTGCAGTCTTTGTAAAATGCCTTAACTTCGTAAGCCTCTATTCCGTAATTTGACGCATCGCATCTGAGCAAGCGATAGGTATCGTCAATAATTTCAATGGCACAGCAATTTGACATACCTATTCCTACTATGTCCTTTGTTTTTAATGCCTCTTTCATATGTTGCGAACGGTTAGTATATTTGGTCGCAGCATCATAGTGAGGGGTAAAAAACGCATTTACAAGGCCAAGACAGTCAACGCTGATCAAGGGAGCTGTATCATCATTGAGCTGTGCTTTCAATGAATCCGAGCTGCAGGAGCTAAACCAACAATTTGCGCCTGCAGACACACCGCAAAGTACCTTGCCGTCGTTCCACGCTTCTTTTAGCAGCTTATCCAAGCCTGTTACCTTCCACAGGTCAAACATAGCCTTTGTGTCTCCGCCACCCTCATAAATAATATCTGCCCACTCTACTAAGCTTTCAATGCGGTCTTTGCTCAAGTGCAACATATCAGCTCTTGTTACAGTCTTACACTCACAACCAAACATATCACCGTATATAGTCTTCATTGTATTAAAGTACAGATTTTCAAAATCGACCTCAGTCTGAGCGTGACCGAGGAACAGAAAGTTCGGAGCCTTTTTCCCCGTTAAATTAATGATCTCTTCGTCTATCTCACGCAGTTCATACGGCTTCTTTTCTCCGCTTAGAGTAACTCTGCCGTTTTCACCACCACCGATAGCAACAATTTTCTTGGTCATCAACAATCACCTCAATACAATGTTAGTTGGTTGTGTGTAATGTTATACGCCTTTATAGTTGTTTTTTGCTTGTTTACCTAAATCATCATTCCGTTACTTCAAAAAACTGCTTGGGGTACTTTTCTCCTTCTCCCAAAGAATAGGGGAAAGTGATCTTTACCGTTCCATCTCCGCTGATATAGTGCTCACAAAAGCTTAAATCATGCAAAATTGCGTGGTTTACTTCGCTATCCTTATGAGACTCCATAACAAAATCGGGGGTTGGCCAAAGGGCTGTTTTTGCTTTTGTGGCGGCATACAGCGGGGTTGTTGCACCGTTAAAGCCGTGGTGGGCGATCTGCACCATATCGCAAATTAGTTCCTCGGGGTGCTCAAGCAAAATTCGGCTTGCATTTACTGCGGCATCTCCCAAAAACAGAATTTTCTGTCCTTCTATTTCTGCCATAATAACAGTAGAATAATCATTAAAGGACGCCTTAACAGGATAGAGCTGTTCCTGACTGTAAAGCACGGATATATTTAATTCTCCCACTGTAAGCTTGTCTCCGCGGCGTAATATTTGTTTGGGGATATCCTTGCCTTCGGTTTCAATTGTTCTGTAAAACTCCTTTACCGTGGCAATATCATTGCATTTTTTCTGCCAATCATCATCGGCTTCAGATAAGTCAATAGGCTGAAAATTATAATAGAGTTTTTCAATGCTGACCTGCTTACCGTATTTTTTCAGGAAAAGCATAAAGTTTCCTACGTGGTCCTGATGCCCGTGGGAGAAAAACCATCCTGCGATCTCAGGACACAGCGTATTTGCCTTCTCACAAAGGAAGGAGAAGAGGCGGTCTTCCTCGCCCGGAGTAAAGTAACCTCCGTCGATTATGAAAAATCGATTGTCTTTAAGGTGAAAAATGTAACTCATACCGCAATTAACAAGCTTTTGATTGAGCTCCAACTGATAAAGTGTTGTTTTCATATGACCGTTTCCTCCATTTTTTTGCTGAATGTAAAATTATTATATCACCGCGGCTCTGTCGTTGCAAGTATCAAAACGGATTTTTTAAAATACTATTTGGATAGCTACGCATGCTTTGAAATAAAAAATTCCCAACTGTCTGTAAACAATAAAGCGGATGCTCAAACGAACATCCGTTTTAAATATGATTTTTGATTACTTCTTACCTTTAGAGATAAGACGCTGAATGAGCTTGACGATTTCAACAATGGGAATAACACAAATTGCAAGGCCGAGCGCAATGAAGTAATGAACAAGATCAAGATGCGCAAAATTGAATATATCTGCAAGGAAGGGAATCTCGATAATTGCAGTAGTCAAAGCAAGAGATGCAAGCATTGCGCCGAGAAGAGGCATATTCATACTGCCGAGCGTGAATATAGAGCCGCGCTGAGAACGCATATTGAAGGAATGGAAGATCTCGCACATAGACATAGTTAAAAATGCCATTGTGATACCGACATCAGCAGTAGCGGAGCTTCCGTCGAAGGAAAAATCGTTACCGATGAAATATGCGAGAACGGTCAATGCGCTGACAAGAACACCCTGATAAACAACATCAACACCGAGTCCGCCTGAAAAAACGCCGTCGGTTGTCTTTCTGGGCTTGCGCGACATAATATTCTTTTCGGGCTTTTCAACGCCTAAAGCCAGGGCGGGGAAGCAGTCGGTTACGAGGTTAATGAAAAGAAGATGAGTCGGCATTAAAATAGTAAAACCGAAAATAGATGAGAAGAAGACGCAAAGAACCTCGGAAAGGTTGGAGCCTAAAAGGAACTGAATGGCTTTACGGATATTATCGTAAATTCTTCTGCCCTCGGAAACAGCCGAAACTATGGTAGCAAAGTTATCGTCTGCAAGAACCATATCT
>CAYRPK010000048.1:0-8442 GCA_964426175.1 uncultured Eubacteriales bacterium
TTAGATGCCGTTAAGGCACTAATTGCAGAAAAATTATAATTGTGGAGGTTTGTCAAGATGAATGATTGTATTTTTTGTAAAATAATTGCAGGTGAAATTCCCTCAACTAAGGTTTACGAGGATGATGATGTTCTTGCTTTTCGTGATATAAATCCTCAGGCTCCCACTCATATAATTGTTATTCCTAAAACTCATATATGCTGTGCAAATATGATTAATGAAGATAATACGGATGTCATTGCCAAGATATTTACGGTTATTCCCAAAATAGCAAAAGCAGAGGGAATTGCTGATGACGGATATCGTATTGTTAATAATTGCGGTGCCAATGCAGGACAAACGGTATTTCATATTCATTTTCATATCCTCGGCGGAGCAGAGATGAATGTTTCAATGGCGTAACCGTAATATTAGAATAACACGGCCGCTTGCGGTGATAGGTTTGTCTTCACTTATTGCGGCAGCTCTTTACTTAGTTATTGATGTCACAGCGACCTTAGTATTTTTAGGCATATTGTTGGTTATGTCGCTGATTTGCTTTGCGATTAAGAGAATTGATTTCTCTTTAAGTGCTTTGCTTGCTTTGGTTTCGGCTGTGATAACAGTGCTTACTGTATCGGTTTTACTTAGAAATATTTACAAGCCCCTGTGGCAATATGACGGTGGACAACATATCATCAAAGGTAAGATAGTTGATATACCTCAGACCGATGATGAAAAAACATTTTATGTGTTAGAGCTCGAACAGATTGACGATAAGTCTTTGGAATATCCATTTAAGGTGAGATTTACCTGTGAAACACCGCTCGACGCTGATGTTTATGACAATGTATCTTCTGAAGTCAAACTTTTCAAGCCTGATAACATCGCGGGTACTGGGTTTGACACGGTGAATTATTATCTTGCGGATAAAATTGTGCTTTCAGCTGTTGAAATGCAGATATTTGCGCCCTATTTTGAGCATGAGCCTACTGTTTCTTACAGCGCTGATTTATATGATCGTGATTTGCATTATTACATATTAAAGCTTCGTCAAAAGGTTACGGCTTTGATTAGTGAAGGACTTTCTGAGGATGCAGCAGGAATACTTCGCGGTATTATGCTTGGAGATAAAACCCTTATCAACGATGATACAAAGGATAATTTTGCTTTTGCAGGAATATCTCACTTACTTGCTGTTTCGGGCTTACATTTATCTTTTATTTTATCGGTCTTCTTTTGGCTTTCGAAAAAACTGTATATTCACAGACGCGCCGTTAACATAGCCGGAATTGGCTTAATTCTTTTGTTTATGGCTGTGACGGGTTTTTCTGACAGCGTAGTTCGCGCAGGAGTTATGTGTATATTGACTCTTGTTGCTGAGCTTATGGTTAATGAAGCTGATCCGATTAATTCTTTGGGAGCAGCTGTAATTGTTATACTTATTCTTAATCCTTTTTCTGCGGCAGACGCAGGATTGCTTTTATCAGTTTCAGCGACATTTGGTATACTTACCATGCATCCTCGGTTAAATAGGGCAATATTAAGGCTTATTCGTTTAAACGGAATGAAGGATGAAAGCGAAGAGCCGCCGATTAGATTTAAATTTAAATCTTTTGCAGTATCTGCTGTAAAAAAGATTGTATCTGTAATATCCATTACTGTTTCGGTTACCGTAACCTCTTTTCCTGTTATTGCACTGACTTACGGATATATTTCCTTGGTTTCAGCCGTTTCTAATCTTATCATAGTGCCGATAGGTGAAATGATACTGATTTCAGGTGTGATTTATCTCTTATTTAAGCTTCTTTTGCCTGTAAATGTGATTGCTTTTACAGTAGCGTTTGTAATAGAGAGGCTTACAGATTTGACAGTATTTCTTGTTGAGAGGCTGACTTCCTCCAAATACTGTATATTCCCAATATCTATGAAAACACTTGGGTATTTTGCGATTATAACGTGTTTTACAGTTATATTGTATTTGTCAATTAAATCCTTTGGCAAGCGGTGCGTTATTACTTGTGCAATGAGCGTTATATTTATTGCAGTGTCAGTGCTTTCTCATTATAAAAGCATATCTCAACTTAAAATTTATATGTGGGGTACTGACTCATCATCCTGTGTTATGCTGACTAAGAACGGACATTCGCTGATACTGAGCTACGACGGCTCATTTTCTCATTCGGTAGCTACAGGAATTATTTGTGACGATACCGCATTTTGCCTTGACGGAGTTTATAATATCGGAAGTGATGTGGAGGACAGAGCCAATCTTGACCGAATTGCTCAGCGATATTTAAACGAAGCTGCGACGAACAATGACGAAATTACCTTTGACGGCGATGTTTATATCTCCTTTATTTCTTCTGAAGTCGGAGATAGTGCAATACTTCAGTATAACGGCTTTTCAGCACTGTTTACATTCAATCCTGACGGTACCTTATCTGAAGAGGTAAAGGGCGAATATGATGTTATTTATGCTGATATGGATAAATATTCAGCTACGGATTTTATAGTCAGTCAAAGGTCGTCAGACATAATTATTTATAATGACAGATATGACGATAATCCGTTTTTTGAGCAAAAATGCGATAATCTATATTACCAAAGTGTTGATATAGATGAAAAAGCAGCTAATTTGATTAGCGTTTGTGCTAACGGAGATTTTACCGTAGAGGAGTGGTATTGATATGGCTGATATCCTTGATAATCATGTAAAGCACAATAGCTTTACGGCTGTATATTTACTTTACGGTACTGATACCTTTATGATTAAATATAAAACCGATAGATTTTGCAAACAAATCCTCGGAGATGCTGTTACTGATTTTAATTTTATGGAATTTGACGGCGGTCATATTGATCTTGATATGCTTTATGATGCAGTAAGCGCTATACCTATGTTCAGCGAAAATAAGTGTGTAAAAATATCGGATTTAGATGTTGAGAAACTAGATAAAGAAAGCTTTGAAACGCTTAATGAAATCGTTACTCAAATTCCCTTAACCACTGTTCTCGTAATTTCTCTTGTAAATATAAAACCCGATTTCAAGAAAAGTACAAGGTGGAAGACATTTCTTGAAACGGTTAAGCAGAACGGCACTGTCTTTGAGGCATCTAAAATGACAAAATCCGAGCTTTTAGCTTGGGCAAATAAAGGCTTAGGTAAGATTGATTCATATATATCTGCCGAGAATTTTGATTATCTTATTAAAACCTTAGGTACTGATGATATGAATACCTTGCGTAATGAGCTTCATAAGCTTGCAAGCTATTCAAACGGTGAAATAGAAAAAAAGCATATTGATGAGTTTGCTTTTAAGCATATTGAAAGTAAGGTTTTTGATATGGTAAATGCACTTTCACGACGGGATTTCGATACCGCGTATCAAAAACTGACAGATATGTTCGAGCTTGGAAATTCAGATAGTCCTCAATTGATTCTCGGCACGGTTTCTTCAACCTTTACCGACCTTTACAGGGCAAGGGTTGGATTTGATGCAGGACGCAGTATTAAGCAGATTTGTGAGGATTTTAATTATCCAGACAGTCTTAAATTTAAAATAGAAAAAGCGGTTACAGAAAGCAGACGCTTTGGTAAGACAGGACTTATGAAATGCATTGATTATATAATGGCAGCTGATGATAAGCTCAAGACATCGGGTATTGATTATAAAATTATCCTGACACAGCTTCTGACGCAGATTGCCGCGGTTTCTGTTGAGTAAAGGAAAGAGCATTTTGATTAGAATAAAGCAAGCCATAATAGTTGAAGGCAGATACGATAAGGCGCGCCTTTCTTCAATATTTGATACTATAATTATTGAAACAGACGGTTTTCGTATTTTTACAGATAAACAGTTGCAGAGTTTCATATGTGACACTGCCAAAGAGCGGGGAATAGTCGTTTTGACAGATACTGACGCAGCCGGCTTTAAGATACGTTCTTTTATTACTTCGATTGTTGGCGGTGAAAACATCTTTCATGCATTGGTACCTGATATCTACGGGAAAGAAAACCGTAAAGAAAAACCCTCCAAGGAGGGTAAATTAGGTGTTGAGGGTATTGATAATGATATTATAATCAAAGCTGTTTTACAGTCGGGAATTACGGTTGAGGATGGGCAAAATCTCGGCTATGTATTTACGGCAGCAGATATGGTCGAGCTTGGTGTTTCAGGAGGAAAAGACAGTGCTAATATTCGAAGAGAGTTGTTGCGTAAGTTAAATCTTCCTCAAAGAACATCAACAAGGATGCTTTCTAAATATCTGACAGGAAAGTATTCTAAACAGGAAATTATAGAATTAGTAAAGGATTTAAACGTGTAAAGGTTAATGACTTTACTTGAAGGGGAGTGAATTTTATGAGTTTTGTGCATCTTCATGTTCATAGCCAGTACAGTCTTCTTGACGGAGCCTGTACTATTAAAAAATTAGTTGAGCGCTGTAAAGAATTAGGTCAAAATTCCGTTGCTATAACTGATCACGGTAATATGTTCGGTGTAATAGAGTTTTATAAGGCGGCAAAAGCGGCAGGTATCAAGCCTGTTTTAGGCTGTGAGGTATACGTTGCAGAACGGACGCGTTTTGATAAGACTTCTGAATTTGACAGAAATTATTATCATCTTGTTCTGCTTGCTAAAAACAATGTAGGCTACTCAAATCTTATGAAAATGGTATCCTCTGCTTGGATTGACGGATTTTATGTTAAGCCGAGAATTGATTTCGATTTAATTAAAAAATACAGTGAAGGCATCATTTGCCTTTCTGCGTGTCTTGCAGGAGAAATACCGCAGAACTTACTTAACGGAAATTATGACGAAGCTAAGCGTATTGCGTTAAAGTATCTTGATGTTTTCGGTGAGGGCAACTATTATATTGAAATTCAAAATCACGGACTGCGTGAGCAACTTCAAATTTTACCGTTGTTTGAAAAGCTGTCTAAAGAAACCGGTATACCGCTTGTTGCAACAAATGATGCTCATTATATTGATAAGAAGGACGCACAGTTACAGAATGTGCTTATTTGCGTACAAACTGCAAAGACTATTGACGAACCCAACCCAATGAGCTTTGAAACGGAAGAATTCTATATCAAAAGCGAAGAAGAGATGCTTGAGTCTTTAGATGTATATTCCGATGCAGTTTTTCGTACGCAGGAAATTGCAGATAAATGTGATGTTACTATTGAGTTCGGAAATACAAAGCTTCCGCATTTTGAAGTTACCGACGGTATGGATCATTTTGAGCATTTTAAAATGATGTGTCAAAAGGGAATACGAGAAAAATACGGAGAAACCGCAAGTGATGAGGTTTGGGAACGGCTTGACTACGAGCTTCAGGTCATTAACCGTATGGGTTATGTTGACTACTATTTGATAGTACATGATTTTATTCGCGCGGCACGTGAACGGGGGATTCCTGTAGGACCTGGCAGAGGCTCGGGAGCTGGAAGTATTGCAGCATATGCAATAGGAATTACCTCTCTTGACCCAATTAAGTATAAACTCCTTTTTGAACGCTTTTTAAATCCCGAACGTGTCAGCATGCCTGACTTTGATGTCGATTTTTGCTACGAGCGCCGTCAGGAGGTTATTGATTACGTAATTGACAAGTACGGTGCTGACCATGTTGCACAAATCGTTACCTTCGGTACGATGGCGGCAAGGGGCGCTGTCAGAAATGTAGGCAGAGTTTTAAATATGCCTTATTCTGATGTTGATGCGGTAGCCAAGCTTATACCGCGTGAGATTAATATTACTCTGGATAAGGCTCTTGAAGTATCCGGCGAACTAAAGAGCATGTATGACAATGACCCTAATATTAAGCGATTGCTTGATTATGCTAAGGATATCGAGGGTATGCCGAGGAATACCTCTACTCATGCAGCAGGTGTTGTTATTACCCGTGATGCTGTAAGTGAATATGTGCCATTAGCGAAAAACGGAGAGTCTGTTATTACGCAATTTACAATGACTACCCTTGAAGAACTTGGTCTTTTAAAAATGGACTTCTTGGGCTTGAGAACTTTGACTGTTATTTCCGATTGCATAAAGGAAATTAATAAAAACGGTCCTGTTCTTGATATAGATAAGATATCTCTTGAAGATAAAAATGTTTGTAAAATGCTTGCTGACGGATTTACCGAAGGTGTGTTTCAGTTTGAATCTGCCGGTATGAAAAGGGTTTTACAGCAGTTAAAGCCTGAGGGAATGGAGGATTTGATTGCGGTTATTTCTCTTTACCGTCCGGGACCAATGGATTCCATACCGCGTTATATAAGTAATAAGCATAATCCCGATAAAATTTCATATAAAACTCCTGAGTTAAAGGAAATTCTTGATGTTACATACGGATGCATTGTATATCAGGAGCAGGTCATGCAGATCGTACAGAAGCTTGCCGGATATTCTTTGGGACGCGCTGATCTTGTCCGCCGCGCAATGAGTAAAAAGAAAGCGGATGTCATGAATGAGGAACGTAAGAACTTCGTTTACGGTAAAAAACGTGAGGATGGTTCTGTTGAGGTTGCAGGTGCAGTTGCAAATGGAATTTCTCCCGAGATTGCAAATAGTATTTTTGATGAAATGTCAAGCTTTGCATCTTACGCTTTTAATAAATCTCATGCGGCGTGCTACGCGCTTGTTGCTTATCAGACTGCGTATCTAAAGTGCTATTATCCCAAGGAATTCATGGCGGCTCTACTGACAAGCGTTCTTGACGATACAGATAAGACTGTAGAATATATAAATGAATGTATTCGTCTCGGAATAACCGTACTGCCTCCTGATGTTAATAAAAGCTTTGACCGCTTTACGGTTGAGGGTGACGGTATAAGATTTGCGCTTACTGCAATTAAAAATCTCGGCCGCGGTGTTATCAAAACTATTGTTGAAGAAAGAAATCGCGGCGGCAGCTTTGAAAGCTTCTCTGACTTTTGCTCGAGAATAAGCGGAAGCGATGTTAATAAGCGCACAATTGAGGGATTGATTAAGTGTGGTGCCTGTGACGGATTGGGTTCTAACAGAAGAAGTATGATGAACGGTTATGAGGGTATTATGGATGCTCTCGACGGCATACATAAAAACAATATTGAAGGGCAGCTTAGTCTTTTCGGCGATATCGGTACTCTTGATGTGCAGATTGTTCCGCCGCTTCCTAAACTTGAAGAGTATTCTGGCAAAGAAATTCTCGTAATGGAAAAGGAAACTATGGGACTTTATGTTTCAGGACATCCGATGCAGGCATATGCGGAGACTGTTAGACGTCTTAAAACTATGACTGTTCAAGAGATATCGTCGCATTTAAAAGAAGGCTTGCTTGCAGATAACAGCAATATCAGCTTTATCGGCATAATTTCGGGACAGAAGATTAAAACAACAAAAAGTAACTCAGTTATGGCTTTTTTGACACTTGAAGATATGACAGGCTCAATTGAGGTCATTGTTTTTCCGAAGATTCTTGAGCAGTATAGAGGTGTTATCAAGGCAGATGCTGTTGTATACATTAACGGCAGAGCTGACAGCGGTGACGATGATTCTGTTAAGCTGATAGCTTCTGTTATACAGCCTGTTGATGAGGTAGGACTAAACGCTGTTAAGGAAAAGCCAATTAATGAGGGCTTATATCTGAAAGTGAACAGTCAGCTGTCTGAGCAATACGATAAGGTTATGCGACTACTCAACGTATTTGAAGGCACATTCCCTGTATACTTTAGATTTGAGGATACGGGGAAGGCTATAAAGGCTCCCCAAAAACACTGGATAGATATTAACGATGTTCTTGTAAGAGAGCTGAAAAAAGTGCTGGGAGAGGACTGCGTTATAGTGCGAAAGCGGCAATGATTTTGGCTATATTTTAATATTTTATTAAATGCATGGCTAAGACTATTGCAATTTCAATAAAAAGGTAATATACTTTATAGGATTTGTGTTTTTAGCATACACTTGATCGTTTTTCGGTCATGGGAGGATGAATATAATGTCAAAGGTAAAAACAATAGGCGTATTAACGAGCGGCGGTGACGCACCAGGTATGAATGCTGCTATAAGAGCAGTAACCCGTGCGGCTATTTTTAAGGGACTCCGAGTTATGGGTATTCACAGAGGCTACAATGGCCTTATAAACGGCGATATGGTTGAGATGAATCTCAGAAGCGTTTCTGATATTATCCATCGCGGCGGTACTATGCTTTATACTGCACGTTGCCTTGAATTTAAGACTGAAGAGGGAATTCAGAAGGCTGTTGATGTTTGTAAAAATGTCGGTATTGACGGTCTTGTTGTTATCGGCGGTGACGGTTCCTTCCGCGGAGCACGTGATTTGTCCCTCAAGGGTATTCCTTGCGTAGCAATGCCCGGTACTATTGATAATGATATCGGCGCTTCCGATTACACTATCGGTTTTGACACTGCGCTTAATACTGTTATGGAAAATATTGATAAGCTTCGTGATACCTCACAG
>CAYRPK010000049.1:0-8237 GCA_964426175.1 uncultured Eubacteriales bacterium
AACCATCGGTGTCGCTGTAAACCATCTTAAGATTATCGCTTTCATAAGCCGTTATATAAGCGTCGTAATTCAGAGGATAACGTACTGTATTCTCTTGAACATACTGCTCTTCCAATAGATAGTTTATTTCAAAGGTCTTCCATTCTGCACCGCTTGTATCAAGCTTATTGTAGGTAACTTCAATAGTTTCATCCTTAGAGCTTGACGAACAGTATTTGAACATCAGAAATACTCCGAGTGCAAGAATCAAAAGGACTATAACTCTGACTATGGCTCCCCAGTCAATAGATATTTTCTTTTTCATTTTTACACCTACTTTCCGAGAAGCGAGATTTCTGTTATCATCGATCTAACTGCGCCGCCGAACTGAAGCGCTATCGAATAAAGCAGAAACAGAATTGTCCAAATAACGATTATTGCCAGGAAGGATGAGACTAAACTTTTGAAGAAATCAAAAGCTTCGTACTCATTAAGTACTTTAAAGCTACCGAACATCAAGCCAATCGTCCATACTAAAATCGCAGTAATCGCACCGTTATAGAAAAACGACTGACCGCTTTCCATAAGATAGGAAAGAAGCGTTATGGGTCCAAGTAAAACAGTCGCAGGAACCAAACAGTAGGCTGTTGATATCGCAAATTCCTTTAGCTTCATTTCACCGTCCATAATTGAGGACATAAGATACGCTGCAAATACCCACGAAATGAGCGGTAGAATGACCTGAATAAGCTGGATAAAGAAGTAGCTTCCTCGTACGTCCTGCGTCGAGAAGGGGAAGTGTACGAAAACAGTTGAAATAACAAAGACAACAATGAAAAGCGCATATATTATTATTGCGCTCCACCAACTGAATTGGTCTCTATAGCGTTTAATTTGTCTGAAGGTGACGGCTGGATGGAAAATTATGCCGGCCAACAGATGAAAATATTCATTTTTATTCATTTTTTTAGGTACTACTTTTTCCATTTATTTACCGCCTCCTTATTTATAATATTCGTCCGCCAAATGCTTAAGCTTAATAAATCCAATGTAACAAAGTACAATCAAACAGATTATCGTAATCATTATCGGCGTAAAGTAACTCCTGAAGGCTGACATTCGGAAATCATTGAACGCTTTATCATAGCCTTCGTAATCATAGCTGTACTCAAACTTTTCCATAGCGGCAACATTCTGACCATAGCCGTAATAGGCTTCACCAACACCTGCGTGTGCATGCATGTAGGTTTCGTCAATTGCAAGAACATCATTCCAAATGGAAAGTGCTTCTTCATAAAGGCCGTCAAAGTAGAGCGCCGAAGCCTCATGAACCTTACTGATAAACTCAGTGGGGGCAAATACCTGAATGTTACCCTTTGATGAGTCTGATACATAAATATATCCTGTCACGGGGTCAATATCAATACTTGTGGGCTTCATGAAAAGTCCTTTTCTGTTACCCATTCCGCCAAAAGCTGTAACCATGTCACCGGCTTCGTTATACTGAACAATATAACCGAGCTGGTCATCAAGTACAGTTACAATGCCGTTTTTATCAACTGCAATATCAACATAGTCGGTAGTTACCTGCTCACCGGAAGAAGCGCTGTAGTCAGAAAAAGCATATTCACCTGCAGGGAAGAGGTCTTCACCTACAACATTAATCTGCATGATACGCTTAACATCTGAGGATGTTGAAGAAAGTGTACAGGTTGCATAAATCATATTGCCTTCCATAGTAAGGTTTGTTGCTGGAGGCGGCTGCTTATTCTGTACAGCATTCTTTTGAGCCTGAGTACCAAAAATCTGAACAAGTACATCGGTGGCTGATGCCGTAACCTTAGTTGCACCTACGTAGCTCAAAAATTCGCCCTCGGCATTCATTGTAAAGAAGCCTTGGAAGCTGGTCTGATTAAGTACATAGATAAGTCCCGTATCGGAAACAGCTATCTTTTCAGGAAGGAATTTATATTCGCCTCCGAGCTTTTCAGGGTTCTGAACATGCTCTTCGTCAAAAATTCTGTCTACCGAATAGTCCTTATTGTATATGAGAACTCGGTGATTATCTGTATCACAAATATAAATATCACCGTCATCGTCGACATAAACACCTGAAGGATTTTTTAGTTCGGTATAGATAATTGTTACCTGACGTCCGTCTAAGGTAATATCTATCTTTGTTCCCTCTTCAACTGTTCCGTCCTCACCACGGTAAGCATCAATTCCCGGAATATCAACGAAATCGCTGCCTGAGGTAACTACAGTGTTATTTGTAGTGGTGCTTGTGGTATCGGTTGACTCAGTTGTATCGGTTGTTTCTGTTTCATCGGTTGACTCAGTTGTATCAGTAGTATCGGTAACTGTATCTGTGGTTTCTTCCTCACCTGTTTCTTCAATTGTTTCAGGCTTGGGAAGATTTTTACACCATACTGCCAGCACATTACCCTGATTATCTGTCTTTAAAACACGGAGGTTTCCTTTATCTACTATGTAAAGATTACCTTCATCGTCAAAGTTGATATCAACAGGAGTATTAAGTACACCGAGCTGACTGCCAAAACGGTTGATAATGCTAGTTACACGATAACTTTCCGGCGCGGCAACAACTTCACCCGAGGATTCAATAATGAAGCTTGTTTGAGTTGTAATAGCCGCAGCAGGAGTTAATGCTACAACACCGGCAAGCGCAAGCGAAACGGTTGCGGAAACTATTCTCTTTAATGATTTCATTTTTTACCGCCTCCTTATGACTTAACGCCTGAGTATCCGACGCCCTCAAGAACTTGATTCTGCATTATAATGTAAATTACAAATGTAGGCAAGGCTGTAAGCAACGACGCCGCTTCCATAGCACCCATACGCGAAAGTGTTCCCGTTTGAGAAATAAGCTGAAGTGCCAGAGGAAGAGTTTTCATTGACTGCTTTGTAATGTAAATAAGCGCATTGGAATAGTCGTTCCAGTTGCCTATAAAAGCAAATACAA
This sequence comes from uncultured Eubacteriales bacterium, assembly GCA_964426175.1. Classification (GTDB taxonomy): domain Bacteria; phylum Bacillota; class Clostridia; order Oscillospirales; family CAJFTT01; genus CAYRPK01. Next base: position 2,963 of record CAYRPK010000049.1, read on the forward strand.
CAACTGATGCCATAACGGGCTTCAAACACGGCATTATAATCTTCCAGAATATGGTCCATTCGCCTGCGCCGTCAAGATAAGCAGCCTCAATAAAGTCATCGGGTATCTGATCGCAGAACTGCTTAATAAGGAAGAGGTAATATGCCGAAACAATCTTAGGAATGATAAGTACAAAGTAAGTATCATTCATATGGAGTGAATTGGTGATGATGTAGGTAGGAATTGCGGTAGATGCACCACCGAAAGACAACGCACCGACAAGAACACCAAATATGAAGTTTGCACCTTTAAGCTTAAATTTTGATAGTGCATAAGAACCCATCGAGCATATGATAACTGTCAAAATAACGGTTGTAACAGTAGTAATAACACTGTTTAAAACGTATCTTGAGAAAGGTACCTCAGTAGTGGAAATTGCTTTGGAAAGGTTAGTAAAGTTTGACAGCGTAGGACTCTGAACGTAGAAGGTAGGCGGATAAATAAGAAGCTCATTTATCGGCTTAAACGCTGTAGTCAACATATACATTACGGGTATAAACTCAAACATAATGAGACCAATCATCAGCACATATACTAAAAATGTGCTGAATTTTGCATAGCGGAGATGTTTGACCTTTCTCCAAAAACGTTCCATAGGAGTGGAGGGAAGAGTCGCCGTTTGCTGTGTCATCATATAGCTGGGTACGGTCTGTTGATATTTTTTTCTTGCCATATCAAATCTTCCTCCTTCCTTAATCTTTTTCTCTGAATATTCTCATACATATACGTCCCAAAACAAAGGTCGTAATGGAAAGTACAAGAGATATCGCCGATGCATAACCCATTTCAAAACGGATAAACGCATAGTCATTCATGTGCGCAACTATTGTATGTGCTGCATAGTCAGGTGACGGGAAGCCTGCAATAGCAACTGCGATATCATAAACACCGAAAGCGCCGACTATACCGTTAATTGCACCGAAGAGAAGCTGAGGCTTCATCTGAGGCCAGGTTATGTAGGCAAGCTCTTGGAACTTATTTTTAATACCGTCAATCTGTGCTGCTTCGTAATAGTCACGAGGTATGTTCTGGAAACCTGCAATAAATACAAGGAACTGCGTACTGAAACTCATCATCAATTGAACAAAGATTATAACAGGCATTATATACTGCGCATCAGTTGTCCATAAAATCGGTTCGGTGATGATATCGAACTTAAGAAGATAGTAGTTTATAAGTCCATAACGGTCATTTGCAAAGAAGTACTGCCAAATTTTACTAAGTGCTAAGCCACTGCAGAGAGAGGGAATATAGAATCCCATTGCAAATGCCTTCTTAAACTTAAGGTTATCAATAATCCAAGCAAAGAAGAACGAGAGGAAGAACGAAGTCGGTCCAACGATAATAGCATACTCAAGAGTATTGGGTATTGCGTATTCGATGAATAAATCGTCTTCAAGGAATAAGCGCTTGAAGTTATTGAGTCCGCAGAAGGACCAAGGCTGAATCATGTTGTATTCGGTAAATGCATAAATAAGACTCATAAAGAGAGGAAGAACGAAGAAGATTATAAAGAGCGTCATTGAGGGAATTAAAAACAGATATCTGTTTAAAATTCTGAGTTGTCTGTCACGCTTACCTCTTTTTACTGCCTCATCGTGGGATAAAACTGCTGCTTGAGACATTTAACCTTACTCCTTTCCTATGATATTATATATGCGTCTTCCGGAACAGCCTGATCGTATTCCTCACGCTTGTTCCAAAGCTCTGTGTTGATTGCATCTACAGCATATACCAATGCATCACGTGTTCTGTCTGTTCTATTAACTGCAACTCTTGTAAATGCGTTGGATACATAACGCGAGTTGTAATATCCGCCGAGAACATTGGGGGTAACTACTGCGCGCTGCTGAGCAATCTCAATTACGGTTGCTTCGTTACCTTCCCAAGGCATTACACGGAAGGCTTCAAGGTTTGCAGAAAGCCAACGTGCGTCACGTCCGACGATCGCTTCAACTTCGTTAGCAAAGTACTCCTGTGTGTCGGCTCTGGTCCACCACTTGAGAACTTCCCAAGAAGCCTCAGGGCAGTCAGTGCTTCCGATAATGTAGCAGTATGTACCTGCAACACCTGTCGAAGAGTAGTCAACATATTTCTGACCGTCAGCGCCTGTATATACAGTACCCGGAACAGGTGCAATAGCCCATTTACCCTGAATGCTCGGGGCTGCGATAAGAAGGTTCATATAATCTGAAAATGCGCCCATTCCGATAGGCATATCGCCGCTCTTAAACTGGTTAAAGAAGTTTGCCGCATAAGGCATGCCTTCTACCAAATACATTTCTGTCCACTGAACAAAAGCATTGTATGCTGCATCAGTATCAAGAGCAGAACGGATATTCTCATAAACCTGACCGTCAGTGGCAACATCGTCACGGTAGTAGCTTCCACCGTTTTGATAAAGGATCAGATCATAACCGCCTGCATACCAGAACTGCATGTCATTTTCAAAAAGAACAGGCATTACAGTACCGAAAAGCTCATCCCAAGTATTAGGAACTTCAATCTCAAGCTTTTCAAATATATCGGTACGGTAGAACATAACAAGGAAGTTCATAGATTCGGGAAGTCCGTAATAATGTCCGTTATATTTGATTGCATCAAAAAGCTGCGGATAGAAGCGCTGACTTACTTCTTCAAAATCAGCAAAAGTGTCAACCGGATACATAGCATCGCGGATTGCAAATTCGATAGCATCGTTAGCGCCGCCACCCATGATTATGTCAGGTGCATTACCCGAAATGTAGGAAAGCATCAAAAGGTTGGTACCGCTTGAAGAAATCTGACCGCTGGGAAGAACGTTAATGCTTACACCGATATTGGGGAATTCAGTAGCAAAGTCACGTCTTACCTGCTCTCTGAAGATTTCGCACCATTCAGCGCCACGTCCAATCCATACTTCAACGGTATCGCCTTCGCCGGAAATCATACCAACATTGTCATAATCCTTAAAGAAGGAAAGCCACAAATTCTGGAAGCCGGAGATAAGTCTGTCAAATACTCCTGCTTTTTTAATCTTGAATTCAGCGCTGTCACCTGCTATATACATACAGTCGATAGCCAAGGGCTGCGATTCCATTTCGGTAATCCAAGAGGTGATATCAGTTGCAGCCTGCTGAATATCTTCGTAATAACCTGCAATAAGGTCATTATCATCATGAAGCTGAAGGAACATATCCGCCGTTGAGGAGAGGTTTGTAACCATACCGGGGCGGTTGTTATTACTTGTTTCTACAATTTCATCGCATATTTTATGCAAGGAGGTATTAATGTTCATAAGGGTCTGATTGAGGTTGGGAATGTATTTATTGAATTTGTAATCATATTCTTCGTCGGGATCTGAACCGGTAAGAATTCGAATACTCGAATACAAATCCTGTATAGTATTAACAACATCATCAAGTTCGGTAATGATTTTTCCTGTGGGACCCATAACTACTGTGAGAGTAAGGGTATCTCCCGGCTCAAGATAGAAGGAATAAGGATTGCCGTCTGCATCACAGAGCGTCATATTGTAATAGCTACTGTCATACTCAAAGCGAAGAGCCTGACATTCTGCAAAAGGCATCTCTCCGTTGATTTCAAGTCTGCGATATGAAGGCATACCTTCGTTATAATCCTGATTGACAAAGAAGCCAATCTGATACATACCGGCAGTAGTAATGCCTAAAGACCATGTTGCAGACTGACCTGCATCATCCCAGTTGGTGTCGCCCATTTCATTAAGAAGCTTTGCACTGTAGCTGTAAGGCTCAGCAGCAGGCTCCGTGCTGTAGTCACGACGAACAGCCTGACTGTTTCTTGCAGCCATTTCTTCGGTTTCGAGCTTGATGTTATCGGTACCCTTAGGCGAAGAAGCATGCAATGTCTTATAGTCAGCATAGCTTATAATCTCAGTAGCAGGTTCAAAAGAAATTTCACTTATCAACATAATCTGACTGATAAGCTCGAGAGAGACGGTATGTGTACCTTCAGAAAGATAGAACTGGAGAGGCATCGTTTCACGAAGCTCAGCATCATAAACTACAGTTGACTGCCAGCCAAATTTTTCAACAACATTAGGACGGATATCGTCGCCTTCAAACTGTTCACCGACGTCCGTCTTCTGAATTACACCGTTTTCAAGAACTTCTACATACTGTCTGAAGAGTGCAATGGAATACGCCTCATAATAGGGAATCTTTCCATCTATGTAAACACTGCGCTTAATTTCCTGTGCTGCACCCTTAAGTGCAAAATAGGAAAGATTAAGTGTATACATACCCTCAGATGCAACATCAAAAGTCCATGTGTACTTCATATTGTTGTTACCGCTGGAGGTACCGGCATTTGTGTAATCCCAGCAGAAATAGCTGTTACCGTCAGTAGGCTCGGTTAATTCGTAAGAAAGACCGTCCTCAGAAACAGTAACACCCTTAAAGTTGACCACTGCATCGCCTTCACCGACAACATTGGTTATGTCAACCTTAACTGATTCTTCACCGGGAGTATACATTCCGTACTCCGTATCTTTGATTTCACTGTAACGCGGAAGATCATCAATAAAGAAGGTACCGTCGTCTTCATCTTCGTCGGTTTCTTCAGTATCTTCTTCCGTTTCCTCTGCCACATCAGAAGTCTCGCCTTCAGTCTCGACTGTTTCACCGGTCGAGGTGTCGGCGATTTCCTCATCGGCAAGCGCAAACATACCGGTAGAGCCTGCCATAAGCAGACATAAAAGCATCGATAAGCCGCGCTTCAGAAATTCCCTTTCCCTCATTAGTTTGTTACCTCCTAAGATTTGCTGATAAGAACATACTAATCGCATATTGGATAATTTTGTCAAGCATCTACATCCGACATTGCTTAACAAATTGCAAACAAAAAACATATTGTGCAAAACTTTGTTCATATTCATTATTTTGCCCAAACAACCATTTGTTAATTGCGTACAAATTCGAAATCCTGTTTTTGGTTATTTCGCACAACGAAATGACGCAACTCGCCAATATGCTCATATATTTTATCTCATTTGTACGGTTTTGTCAACAATTGATATTTGAAATTTGTCGGCAAAATCACCGATTATTGCGTTAAAAAGGTGTTTTAATGCGTTAAAACGGCATTAAACCGTACCTAACGACCCAATTTTTGTGCAAAACATCGAAATTCGAGAACATATGTTCTGGAGTGAAGACATGTTTTTACTATTTGGTCAAAATTCCCATGCTTTACTTTTTTAAAGGTGTGTGGTACA
>CAYRPK010000050.1:0-8234 GCA_964426175.1 uncultured Eubacteriales bacterium
GCAGATTACATAAATGCAGGCGGTATTCCGTTTATTTCAAAGATGATACTTATTCTCTTGGTAACGGTACAATGCGGTATCGTTGCTGCGATATTTTACGAAAACCTTTCCGTTATGGTTATTCTCGGGGCAGTTTATTTGGGATTTCTTATTGCGATGATATTTATTGTCAAGACTGTTCCGCCGAGAAAAAAATAGACAAAAGCACTTAATTCAAAAGCGCTTTTGTGATTTTATTATATAAAATTCCAAAAAAAATTCCACGAAGTATTTGCAGATTGCAAGTATAGCATTGCTATGATTTTCAAAGATATTGTCACTATTTGCCTTCATCTGAAGAAAAAAAAGACATGCTCAAAGCTGAACATATCTTTTCAAAAAACTGCGTTATCGCAGGTGTGGCAAGCGGGAACTTTTATTTACTCTTAGGTATCTTAAGTGCGGTGCGTGCCTGTTTGACATCGGAAAGTGAACTGTTAAGAGTATTTTCGCAGTTTTTGAGGACAGTTTCCGCAAATTCCGTTGCCGCATGGCGCATTTCACGCGATTTTTGTTGAGATTGCTCTATCATTTCCGTAGCCTTTGCCTGAGCCTGACGGTATATCTCTTCCTGTGCCACCATTTGACGCGCACGCTCCTCGGCGTTGCGAACTATATATTCTGCCTCATTTTTGGCTTTAGCTATAATATCCGCTCTGTCGGCAACGATCAGCTTTGCCTGCTTAATTTCGTTAGGCATTGACAAACGAATATCCTCAATAACCTCGCGTATCTTAGACACATCTACAACTGCCTTACCGCCGGTAAGCGGCATCGTCCACGCTTCATCAACAAGCGTACCCAAAGTATCCAAGTAATCATCAATATTCATAGTCATTCTCCTTTATCTTTTAATAGCTTTCATAACTTCATCTTCAATTTGCGGCGGTAAAAGGTCATGAACATCCGCACCGTATGAGCCAACTTCCTTAACAACGCTTGAGCTTAAGAACATATAATCGGGACTTGTTGTCAAGAAAATCGTCTCAGCATCGGGATTTAGTCTTTTATTGATAAGCGCCATCTGAAATTCATATTCAAAATCGGAAACCGCTCTGAGGCCCTTCACTATCGCCGATGCATTACATTTTTTTGTGAAATCGGCAAGTAATTCCTTGCAGGAAACTACTTCAACATTAGGAACGTCGACAATTGAGCGTTCTATAAATTCCTTACGTTTTTCGGTATCGAAAACATACCTCTTACTTGAATTGACCATAACTGCAACAATGAGCTTATCAAACATTGGGGCCGCTCGGCGGATTATATCGAGATGGCCCATTGTCACAGGATCAAAGCTGCCGGGGTAAACTGCTATTTTCACGCCTGAGCTCATTCCTTTCTGTATATGGCTAACGAAGTCTTTCCGTATCTGCGACGTTGGGTCAGAGTAAAATTCCCTGCCGTTTCGGGGATTTCATCACGCTCAGCACATTCACAGATTATAACACCGCTGTCACTCATTCGCGGTGCAAGCTTGGGCAAAACATCGTCAAGTATTCCCTTTGAATATGGGGGATCCACAAAAGCAATATCATACATTCCGCTGCGGAGCGCATCATTATAATCGCAACAAACCACCTTAGCCTGCTTAAAAAGCTTTGTGTGCTGCAAATTTTCCTTAATAAGCTTGAATGCATCCATATTCTTATCGCAGAAAACACAGCTTTCGGCACCGCGGGAAAGCGCTTCAATACCAAGCTGTCCCGAGCCTGCAAATAAATCAATAACACGGCTACCCTCAATTTCAAACTGGATCATGCTGAAAAGGGCTTCCTTGACCTTTTCCCCTGTCGGGCGGGTAATATCATCGCCCTCTAAGGTATTAAGTCTCATACCGCGTGCAATACCTGTTATTACTCTCATTTATCTAAGCCATCCTTAATTTGACGAAATTTTAATATTATTATACATATATTATTATCTTATATCCTGTTGATTTTGTCAATATTTTTTTCATTTTCATGAGTAAGATTTATAAATTTAATAACAGCAAAAAAAGCTAAGGGAGCAGGCTTCATAATGAAATCTGCTCCCTTTAATATTATGCGTACAAATCAAAAAGTCCTAAGAAATGTCTGCGTATCTGCATGAAGTCGGTTGAATTCACATCGCCATCGGCATCTGTATCGGCGGCGCGGGCTTGCATATCATCAAGCTCATACAGTCCTAAATAAGCACGTTTGATCTGCATGAAGTCCGTAGAATTAACATTGCCATCACAGGATACATCGCCTTTGATGACTGCAGTATATTTCTTACTGCCAAGCGCTATAACGGTGCCTGTGGTAACTATTGCATCAGCCTCAAGAACTGCTCCATCCTTAGTTACCGTACATCCGACAAACTCGTCTGCCGTTGTTCCTGCAGGAATATCGGTAACAGTCATGCTACTGTCATCATATTCACCGGGAATATCATCTCCGCCGTGTCTACCAACATCGCCGCAAATACAAACGGTATATTTATAGACCTTATTATTTGTATCCGTTAATGAAACTATGTCTCCATCCTGAACATAATATGAGTTGCTGTTTATCGATGCCGTGATATTGCCTTCAAGACCTAAACCATCGATCAGCTGATCGGGATAAAGCTCAGTGGGCGGATCGTCAACAATGATTATCTTATTCTTTTCATCGATCCTGTAGCCATCCTTCGGTGCCATTTTCCAACCGAATATCTCGATCTCCATGATCGAAGCTGCCGCATATTTATTGTTCGGGAAATCGTTGTTACCCAACACCTCGATCTTAACATATCTGCCTGAGATCGCATTTAATTTGTCAGAAATAAGTCCCACGGGATTGGAGCTTGCATTGGGACGGTCAACTACCTTCTCGAAATTAGCTCCGTCAGTGCTGACATAGACCTCATATGCATATCTTCTTGCATTTGTACCCGATTTAAACCAGTAGATATCGATAGAATCAAGAGTATAGATATCACCAAGATCGACTGTAATATTTTCAGGATAGCTTACGGGGTAGGTTCCAGTATATGAAGTCGAAGCAGTCCAACGGGTATTCTGATCACCGTCGGTGACATTGCTTGCGGGGAAATAGCCATCGTCATTATCCTGTACAGTAGAAGATGTGGCAGTTTTGCCGTAGGCTATATTGGATTGAACGAAGGTATAGGTCGCGACGGTTTTACCGTCTTCTGCAGCAACAACAAGCTTCATACCGGGTAAAATAGCGCCCTGGGTAACGGGAGTTGTACCGTCATTTTCAAAAACAGTAATGGTTGCGCGATTAGCGTTTGAAATATTAGAGAAGAGTGTTTCAAAGGTAACAGCTTTGGACAAAATGATCTGTTTAGCTGTATTATCGACTCGCAAGGTATCGGAGGAAAGCTCAGTATCATTGCTAAGCTCGCGAGTCCAGACAATTTCATCCTCAAAAGCTTCGCCATCCTTGGTGCCGACTACCTTTACGGTATTCTCCTCGGGCGAAAGGGCTATATCCTCCCACACATAGACATTTGCCTGCGCAAGCTCATTTTGTGAAAGAGTACCCATGGATACACCGTTTACAAAAAGCTCTGCGCTGTCACAATTTGAATATGCCTTTATCTCAACGGTGGGAGTGGTACGAGGATCGAAACGACGCGAGGTCACATGAACCATAGGTTCGGGATTCCAATATGATTTATAGAGATAGAAGCTATCCTTCTTTACTGTGCGGTCGAAGGTTACAAGGCCTTTATTGTTGATACCCTTCTGTCCGCCTTCATCGCGTGAATCCGAACCGAAATCAAACATATTCCATACATAACTGCCCCAGATATAATCACGGTCTTCTATTTGTTCGATATGGGCTTCGTGGGTAAGGTTCTGATATTCCTCGGGGTGCCACTGTCCGCGTGCGGCAGGCTGCTCTGGGTCATCCTCGTGCTGATGCAGACTTGCACCTGCGCCGTATTCGGAAACGCCAAATGGACGCTCAACAGCTGAGCCGCTATTTAATATCTCGCGTCTTTCGTCTAGCAATTTACCGAAATCATCGTAGGTAGCGGTGTACCAGCCTGCGTAAATATTAAGCGCCATTAAGTCTGATTCCCATTTAAATGCAGTAGTATGGTTTGTCGCTTGAGTCGTAAGACGACTGGGGTCAAGAGTATTGGCTAAATTATCAAGCTCTTCCATCAAGCCCAGCGCAGCATTACTATAGCCTTCTCTTACTTCATTCTGAAGGCCCCAGAAAGCGATACTCGGGTGATTATAATTCTGCATAATAAGCTCAGTAAGCTGTTGCTTTGTTACATCGAAAAATTCCTGACGGGTAGCATCGGGGCTTGAATAATCGCCGCTGCCGCCTATCGTTCCTACAAGAGGAATTTCTGCCCAAACAACAATACCGTATTTATCAAAAAGCTCATATACATAATCATCATGCGGATAATGCGCCGCGCGTACGGTATTTGCTCCAATTTCGTAGATAAGCGCCATGTTGATATTATGCTCATTCTTTGAAATGGCATTACCTAAGCCTTCCCAGTCCTGATGCATTGCGACACCGCGCAACGGATAGGATCTGCCGTTTAACATAAAGCCGTTATCGGGATCGACCTCGAAATACCGGAAGCCGACATAATCGGTAATGCTGTCAACGACCAAGCCGCCGACGGTGAGAGTCATATCGACCTGATAGCGGTAAGGATCTTCGATGCCATCCCAAAGATGCGGGTCAGAGACATTTATTACCTCGCTGAAATCGTATTGCTCTCCTGCGGCAATTGTAACGGTCTTCTCGACCTCGGCAACATCACCGCCGCCGTACATATCCTCGGCATTAAAGCGAGGCTCGGGTATTTCATCAATACCGACAAATTCATCGGGGTGCTTTAATAGCGCCTTGACTGTAACTGTTTTTGTAGCTGAGGTATCGTTAACAATAGTCGCGCCTACGGTAAGAGTTGCCTGCTCATGTGAAACGTCGGTGGTGGTAAGCTTCATACCGCCCGCGCCGTTATCTAACAGGTCAACATGGACACCTTCTGTAACTATGAGGTTTACATCGCGGTAAATACCGCCGTATACAGTAAAGTCACCTTCAAGCGGAGCGATCTCACGCTGGTCGTTGGAATTATTGACCTTGACGGCAATAACGTTGGTTCTGCCTAAATTTACATATTCTGTGATATCAAAGCGGAAGGCAGTGTAACCTCCCTTATGAATACCGACAAGCTCGCCGTTCACATAAACATCCGCACGAAGCGATACGGCATTAAACTCGATATAAAGCTGTTTGCCGCTATATTCAGCGGGAAGTGTAAAGGTTTTTCTGTACCAGCCGATACCACGGTGATAGAAGCCGCCATCAGTTCCGTCAGATGCGTTCCACGTATGAGGAACCGAAACATTGCTCCATGAGGCATCATTAAAGCTTACGGAATACGGAGTTCCCGACACATTCTGTTTTATGAATTTCCAGCCATCGTTCATGGATATTTCCTCTCTTCCCTCGCTTGACGCCGCAACTGTCGGCAACGGCAAAATTGCTATGCAAAGTGCCATTATCAGCAGTATTGATAATATTCTTGAAAAGTTTTTGTTCACTACGTACTCACCCTTCATTTACAATTTATTTGATTATAGCATAGATTTAAAAATCAAATCAACATCTTAATACGATATTCAACATGTAAAATCCGACCATTATAAAAATCTCCGATTGTCCAAAGATGAGTACAAAATCCCCGTAACTCTGCTTGGTTACGAGGATTTTCATTCAGTAGGCGGCGAAAAGTATATTTTCATCTACTTTCGCCTGCTTTTCATGGCTTAAGCTACGTATGCTGCAACACAAGCGGCAGTATAAGCAACGGAGCGTGCCGCAGGAGCGGTGTAGACTGTCGTAAGCTCGCCGTTTTGATAATAGGTGATGTACGATACCGCGATATACTCTATCGCTGATGCATCCTCAGCGATACCTATTATGGTATTTACGAAAGCGTATTCTCCATCTTCAAGCATACTATTATTCAAATATGCCGCCTGAATCTTCTTTACTGTAAGGCCATCATAGCTCGACTGCGTATCGAAAAGTTCAAGATTGATATCACGCTGACGAAGGTCTGCAGCTTCAAGCTGATCTGCTCTTACCATGATGGTGCCGAGCTCTGTCGTATCTTCCGCAATAGCATTAAAGAAATCAGCATTGATACGGGTTACAAAGCGAAGGTCATAAGCAGTTTCATTTTGAGCATTTTCACGGTACTGCGCACCAACAAGCTCAAACTTCGTGCTGTTGCCTGCACAGTAAGCTTCGATCTCCTTTATGCTCATTCCGGTGGCTCCGTCAACCGCATAAATTCTGATGTAACGTGCGTTTACGGCGTTATCGAGCGAAAGCTCTTTGTAAACAGCCGAACCGCCTGTTGTGGTATCATTTGCTACTGCCGTCCAGCAAGTACCGTCAATGAGATTGGAAACCTGTATCTCGTAGTCAGCTGCCGATACCGCCCAGTGAATATTAATTGTATCAAAGCTCTTTATTTCACCCAAGTCGAGGTAGAACCACGATTCATCTGCAGCAACATCTACCGTAGCCGAGGTTGAAAAATCTCCGTCGATAGCGTACGAAGCGTCACTGCCGCTCGCGGGAGTACTGAGTACGGCGGTAGAATCGGGAATAAGGCTTACTCCCTCCATACCGTATACCTCAAGCTCCATAATGGAAAGATAGTATTTCGTAGTTTCGGGCGACATATCAACCTTAATATATCTGATATATTGAGTGCTAAAGGTATCAACTGTCATGTAACGCTCTTTGCTCTCATCCGTAAGGAAGGGCTGACCGTCCGGAGTTTTTGACGCGGCAATAGTTGTCCAGCTTCCGTCTTCTCCCGTTACCGATCCTGTAATCGAATATGTCAGCGGCAGATTTTCCCACTTAATAAGTACAGTATCAACTGCATAAACATCTTCAAGATCCACAATTACCCATTGATTCTCTTTCTTGGTTGCTTCACCGCGTTCCCATCTTGAAGCGTTCGTTGAGATTCCGTCAAGCATAAGATCAGCAACGCGGTCGTTACTCCTTACGGACGAAGCTGTTGCAGTTTTATTAAGTGCTAAATTGCCCGCCGCTTTGACTGCATTCTTCTCAGCATCAGCAGCAAGATTGAATACTGCGATCTCATCAATCGAATAAACCGACGGTGAAGCAGTGCTTTCCTTACACCAAATACGAAGGAATCGGCATGTAATCGGCTCTTCAAGCTCATGCAGTACTACTCCGCCGACAGAACCGGTGATTTCAAGGAATATTCTGGGACTCTCATCCGTAGAACCGCATGTCGCATCAAAATTATTTATCGCGTCATCAGTATTCGTCGCATGCGATTGCTGCAACTGGTAGGTTTTAGGATATTCACTTCCCCAATCAATATAGATAGTGTCAAATGTAGTTTCCTCTCCTAAGTCAATGAGGAAATATGTGTTTTTGCCGGAGCTGCCGGTCGCTGCAGTCCAAGCTGTCTCGGCATCGCCATCGACAGCATTTTCAAGTGTATCCTCTCCGTACGCCGCGTATAGATCGGCATCAAGCGAAGTAATAAGCTCCGTTCCCTCAGGACGCTTTACATCTATAGGCTTAACTGCCTTGTTATAAACCTCAAATTCATATAGACCTAAGCCATAGTCACCGCCCATCCAGCCTGCTGACTTGGCAGTTGCATACATTCTGACAAACTGTGCTTTTGCCTGAGTATCAAGCGTAAGCGTCTGTGTGCCGTCGCTAACACCCGAAAGCATAGAAGCACCGCCAACCTGAACCGCTGACCAGTTTACATAGTCCTCTGATATTTCGATTGTATATGAAGTAGCATAGCAATATTCCCAATCCAAAACAATGGTATCGAACGCCTGCATACTTCCGAGGTCGATCGCTAGCCAATAGGGTGCACCGCCTCCACTCTTTGTCTGTGAACGCCAACAAGATCCGTAGCTTCCGTCAACCGCATTCTTTGCCGCACTGTTATCGTTTTGTACGCCTGAAGCATAGACATTTTTGCCCTTTGCAAGGTTGACCGAAGGATCACCGTAGACAATCTCGTCGCCGAGGTCCTCATTTTCGCCGACGTCGGTAGTATCATAGACCTCTATCTCACCTATACCGCATCCATAGGAAGAGGCTTTTCCAAGAGCATACATCTGAATATATCTGCCCGACTGCATTTCATCAGTGTAG
>CAYRPK010000051.1:0-8133 GCA_964426175.1 uncultured Eubacteriales bacterium
CAGGCTATCCATAGCCTTTATCGTTCCCGAAACTTGTGCAGTAATTTCACCGATATTCAGTTCTTCTGCCGTTGTGACTGCCGCAGGTTCGTATTCTGCAGGCTCAAGCAGCCTTGTTGCGTCGTATGTTTCTCCGTTATAAACATCATTATAGATGATTGGTCCGTCAAGAGAATATTCCCAATTCGCATCGGTATTTATAACCTGAGTTGTTCCGTCTTTATATTTAATAAGCGCTTTTGCAATAAATGCGGGACGGTCTTCATTGAAAACTAGTCCGATTCCGCCTGCATACCAACCATTTCCTAATGTCGCAGTAAATGTATTCTCCCCTGCTTTTAACATATTTGTAATATCAAAGGTCTGATACATTACTCTCTTATCATACTGAGTAGATCCGGGATTGAGAAAATCATCTCCGACCTTATCCCCGTTGAGCTCAAGCTCATAAAGTCCTGCCGCCGAAGCATATACTCGTGCCAAGGCTATATTGGCGCTGCTTTGATCAAGCTTAAAATCCTTTTTAAGCATTAAAGCACCGTTTATTCCCGGGTGTGGTGACGATGCCTGTGCCGCCATCGTTACGTTCTTTTCCCACGGAGAACTGCCATATATAAGCTTACCGACAGGCGCACTCCACGAGGAATCATCAAAAGAAACATTTTCAAAGCCGTCGGGAGCATCAAAAGCCGTTAACCATCCGTCATCGGCAGTACTGTATACATCAGATGCTCCGTTTTTGTAATTGATTATCAGCTTGCAAATAAATCCTGCGTCGCCTACAGTCTTATTTATAATTTTCGCGGCGATGACATTTGTTCCGTGTTGAAGTTCATCAGCAACATAAATAATATTACCGTTTTTCCAGACATCTCCGATATTTTGAACATCTGCGATCATTTCACCGTTTAAATATACTGAACCGTAATCGTCACCCGTAAACGCTAGATATGCTGTGTCAACTGTTTTTGATGCGGAAATATCAAATTCAAATCTGAAATATCCTGCCTTTGCATCAGCCTTGCTGGTGCTTGAAGGCCATATCCAATAATCATCGGTAAAATCAATAGTGCCTTCGTAATCGTATAAACCGCCTTGCCATATCCACGATGCACCGGAGAAGCCACCGTCACGCAGACCTGTTTCAAAGCTTGCGACTTCTTTTGAAAGACAGGTATTTCCGTCCTTATCCCAGACCATTACCTGCCAATAATATTTTGTTGAAGAAAGGAGCTTAGCTCCTCCGTATTCTATTGCAACTGATTCATCAGAATCAATTTTGCCGCTATCCCATACATCGTAATTACCCGTCATAAGCTGATTATACTCAGTTGCCACCATGATCCTGTATGCAGTCTGTTTTTGACCGCGCACAGAGCTTTCATTCATATTCCAGCCGAAAACAGGCTGATCGTCTACACCGATGGGATTTTGGGTATAATTAACGCTTAAATTTTCAATAAGCGCTGTACCTGTGGCTTTAAGAACATTTTCTATTGTTGGCGGCTGTAAATTTTCATACAGATTATATGTACCGAGAAAATGTCTGCGTATCCTCAAAAAGTCGGTCGAATTAATATTGCCGTCAGAATTTATATCCGACGCATATGCATAGGCGCCGCACACAGTATATAGCTCCAGGAAATGACGGCGTATCTTCATAAAGTCCGTGGAATTAATCTTTCCGTCGCCCGAAACATCGCCCATAACGACTATTTCATAATCTTTATCATCCTTGTTTATCGTACATCCAGTGCCTATATAATCATCCACGGCAAGCTCAACTCCGTCTTTATATACTTTGTATGTCAGCTGTGATGACGGTGTATCAGCGGTAATTCCGTGCACATATCCGTTAACATCATCAAAGCTGATTTGCGTATCCGCTGAAGCTCCCATGTTCATCGGCAGACATACAAATGCTACTGCTAACGACATTAACGATGCCAAAAGCTTTTTAATCTTCACTGTAAGCATTTTTCTTCCTCCCTAAATATAAACAGGTTTCCTATAATTAGATTATACAATTTTATTTATAAAAAAATAATGTCTGTGTTTGACTGAAAAAGTGTCTTTATTTGCAGCTTATTTATTTCCTCAAATAAACATAATTTGTATTCAATCGCCCAAAATGCAAATAATACATATATTATATTCCATTCTTTTTGGCGGTTTGTTTTGTAAACATTTTATAAACTGCTTGCATTTATCCTACAAACGTGATATTATACACATAGTATGAATAAAGACTTGACAAAAAAGAGTGGGGAGACCCGCTCTTTAATGCATATTTGGAGATTTTTTTGAAAGGACGGATTTTATGGCAAGGCAATCCACCGCCGAGCGTGCCCGCGAATTGGCTCTTGATTCAGCTGACGCATTGGGTGTTGTTATCTGGAATGTGGAATTTGTTAAGGAGGGCGCAAGCTACTATCTTCGTTATTACATTGACAAGAACGAGGGCGTTTCGATAGATGATTGCGAAGCATTTTCCCGTATGATAGATCCCCTGCTTGACGAAGCGGATTTTATTGATGACTCATATTACCTTGAGGTTTCGTCGCCCGGTATTGAACGTATCATTTCCGAAGCCTGGCATTTTGAAGCCTATCTCAATGAGGAAATAAAGGTACGTCTTATTCGTCCTAAGGATGGCAAAAAGGAATTCATCGGCACTCTCACTTCCTTTAATGACGGGGTTATCACTCTTAACTCCCAAGAGGGTGAAATCTCTGTTAATCAATCGGAAACAGCCTGGGTAAAGGCTTATTATAACGAAAACATTTAATTTTTGGAGGAATATACTAAAATGAATGCAGAATTTTTTGAGGCGCTTAATTCACTTTGTGCCGAAAAGGAAATCCCTCTCGATTACATGATTGAGAAAATTACCAATGCCATTGTTAACGCACTGAAGCGTGATTACGGCGTAGTTGACAACGCTATTGTTGACATCAATCCCGAAAAGCAGACCTTCCGCGTTGCTATCCGCAAGGAAGTCGTTGAAGAGGTCGAGGATGAAGCAACTCAGATCAATATCAACGTTGCAAAGTCAAAGAAGAAGTCAGTTAAGGTTGGTGACTTCGTCGAACGCGATATCGCTACTAAGGAATTCGGCAGAATTGCAGCTCAGACAGCAAAGCATGTTATCCGTCAGGGCATCAGAGAAGCTGAGCGCAGCCAGCTTTTAAATATGTTCCAGAGTCAGGAGCATGAGCTTATTACCGCATTAGTCGAAAAAATCGACCCTAAAACCCGCAATGCTACTCTTGAAATCGGCAGATCCGGTCAGGTTACTCTCCCGCTTTCCGAGCAGGTTCCCGGCGAGGTTTTGCGCGAGGGTGATCATATTAAGATTTATGTCGTTGAAATACGTGCTACCGAAAAGGGTCCCCGTGCCATTATTTCACGTACTCATCCCGGACTTGTCAAGCGCCTTTTTGAGCTTGAGGTTCCCGAAATTTATGACGGCGTAGTCGAGGTCAAATCCATCAGCCGTGAGGCAGGTGCCAGAACCAAGATAGCAGTTTATTCCAATAATCCCGATGTTGATGCACAGGGCTCATGCATCGGTCCCAAAGGGGTCAGAGTTAATAAGATAGTCGAAGAGCTCGGCGGCGAAAAGATTGATATTGTCAAATACAGCGACAATCCCGAGGAATATATTGCTGAAGCTCTCGCTCCCTCTCAGGTCGTTTCGGTTACCGCTGTTCTCGAGGAAAAGACCTGCCGCGTAATCGTTCCCGACAATCAGCTTTCCCTCGCTATAGGCAAGGACGGTCAGAATGTACGTCTTGCCGCAAGGCTTACCGGATGGAAGATAGATATTCATCCCCAATCACAAAGCTAAGATTAACTGAGAAAGGTTTGATTTAATATGCAGAACAAACGCGTTCCGATGCGAATGTGCTCCGGTTGCTCGGAAATGAAACCGAAAAAAGAGCTTGTCAGAATTGTAAGAGGTACCGACGGAACAGTTTCGGTCGATTTTACCGGTAAAGTTAACGGACGCGGTGCGTATCTCTGCCCAAATCTTACCTGCCTTAATAAAGCGAAAAAATCCGGTCGTATTGGAAAATCCTTGGGCGTTGCCCTTACTGAAGAAATATATGCTTCAATTGAGGAGGCGTTACGTCACGAAAACGGATAAATTCTTACTCAACCTCGGTCTTGCACACCGAGCGGGAAAAGTCGTATTCGGTTTTGATCCTGTTATTGCGGCGATAGACAAAAAAGGCTTTAAAGGTATTTTTTGTTCCGACGATGCCGCAGATAATACCAAAAAACGACTTGAGCGCGCTTGCGACAGCGCAGGTTTAAATGTTACTTATGTCCCCTACGGTATTTCTGAAATCGGAGGTGCGGCAGGCAAAAAGGATACCGCGGTTTTCGCAGTAATTGATGTCGGTCTGCACTCGCTTTTAATTAAATCTCTAAGTGTAAACGGAGGAAATGCATAAATGGCGAAAATTAAAATTAATGATTTTGCGAAAAATTTTGATATGAAGGGCAAAGATATTGTTGAGATATTAAAGCCCGTATTCGGTGATAACTATAAAACTGTTACTGCTTTAGGTGATGAAGAAACGGTTTATCTTTTGGAAGTTCTTACTCAGAAGCATGCGGTAAATGACCTTTCCGCTTATTTTGCTATGCAGGCAGAGGCACCTTCTGTTAAAAAGCAGGAAGCGAAAGAGGAAAAATCCCCTGAAAAGGCTGAAGAACCCAAAAAGGCAGAAAAGAAAGCCGCAGTTAAAGCAGAAGAAAAGCCTAAAACAGAACAGAAAGCTAAGGTAACTGAAAAGGCTAAGCCCGAAGAAAAGGCAAATGCAGAAAAGAAGCCTGCTCAAAAGCCGCAGGAGAAAAAGCCCGCAGAACCGCAGAAGAATAAGGATAATCGCGATAAAAAGCCGGGTACCAACGTTCATCCCGACGCAGTTCAGCCCAAGCCCTTTGAACCCAAAAAGAAAAATTCTCAGCAGAACGCTCCTTCAAAGGTCATTGACCGTACTCAGGTACGCACTATTGACACAAGAGGTGTTAAGGTCGACCTTTCTAAATACGATGAAAAGCTTGACAGCTTTGTTTCCGACCGCGCCATTGATAAGTACGGTCACGGCAAACAGAAAATCCGTCAGAAGAAGGATAGCCGTTCGCAGTATGTCAGCAAGAAGGAAACCGAAGCCGATAAGCTCAGACGTCTTGAGCTTGAAAAGGCAAGAAAGCAGCAGCTTAAGGTCCTCATCCCCGATGAAATCACCGTCGGTGAGCTTGCTTCGCGCTTAAAAGTAACCGCAGCAAATGTTATCAAAAAGATCATGGAAATGGGCGACATGGTAACCGTCAACCAGACTATTGATTTTGATACCGCATCTCTTGTTGCGATGGAATTTAACGCAAAGGTCGAAAAAGAGGTTATCGTAACACTTGAAGAGCGTCTTATTGATACTAACGATGACCTCGATGAAAACATGGAGCCGCGCTCTCCTGTCGTTGTCGTTATGGGTCACGTTGACCACGGTAAGACTTCACTTCTCGACGCTATTCGCCACGCAAATGTAGTTGCAGGCGAAGCAGGCGGTATTACTCAGCATATCGGTGCATACAGAGTTACCGTACAGGGCAGAGAAATCACATTTCTCGACACCCCCGGCCACGCGGCATTTACCTCGATGCGCGCCCGCGGTGCTCAGGTAACCGACGTTGCAATTCTTGTTGTTGCGGCAGATGACGGTATTATGCCCCAGACGGTCGAAGCTATCAATCACGCTAAGGCTGCAGGAGTTTCTATCGTTGTTGCCATTAATAAAATGGATAAAGTCGGCGCAAATCCCGACAGAATTATGCAGGGACTTACCGAATACGGTCTTATTCCCGAGGAATGGGGCGGCGATATCATTTGCGTTCCCGTTTCCGCTGTTAAAAAAGAAGGTATAGACAGACTTTTGGAAATGGTACTTCTTACCGCAGATATGCGTGAGCTTAAGGCTAATCCCAACCGTGCGGCTCAGGGTACCGTTATTGAAGCGCGTCTTGATAAGGGCAGAGGTCCCGTTGCAACGGTACTCGTTCAAAATGGTACTCTTCATTCAGGCGATGTTATTATTGCAGGTACTGCCGTAGGTCGCGTCAGAGTTATGACCGATGATAAAGGTCAAAAGGTCAAGGAGGCAGGTCCTTCTGTTCCCGTTGAGCTTGTCGGCTTAAGCGAAGCTCCCGAACCCGGCGATATTTTAAATGCTGTTGCCGATGAACGTATGGCACGCTCGCTTGTTGAAGAGCGTAAAGCAAAGGAAAAGGAAGAGCAGTTTAAGGCTCAGCATAAGGTCACTCTTGATAACCTCTTCTCTACCATGCAGGAAGGCGAAATGAAGACTCTCGCTATTATCGTCAAGGCAGACGTTCAGGGTTCTGTTGAGGCAGTTACACAGTCCCTGCAGAAGCTTTCAAATGAAGAGGTCCGCGTCAGCGTTATTCACGGAGCCGTCGGTGCTATTACCGAATCCGATGTTATGCTTGCCCAGGCATCGGGTGCAATAATCGTCGGCTTTAATGTTCGTCCTCAGCCTACCGCAAGCGTTAACGCAGAGCTTTCCGGCATCGAGATCCGCCTTTACAGAATTATTTATGACTGCATAGAGGATGTTGAAGCCGCTATCAAGGGTATGCTTGCTCCCAAAATTCGCGAGGTCGTACTCGGTCACGCAGAGGTCAGAGATACCTTCCGCGTACCCGGCGTCGGAATTATTGCAGGTTCTTATGTTACCGACGGTAAGGTTTCACGTAATGCACTTATCCGTGTTCTTCGCGATAATATCGTTATTGCCGAGGATAAAATTTCTTCCCTCAAGCGTTTTAAGGACGATGCCAAGGAAGTTTTACAGTCCTTTGAATGTGGTATCGGCCTTGAAATGTTTAACGATATAAAGCTTGGTGACGTGCTCGAGGCCTTTATGCTCGAGGAGTATAAAGATGAATAACCATAAAATCAACAGAATCAACGAAGATGTCCGCCGCGAAATGACGGACATTCTTCGCAGTGTTAAAGACCCGAGAGTTAAGGACAGTATGCTGACGGTGGTCAGAGTTGAGGTTACAAACGATCTTTCCTTTGCCAAGGTATATGTCAGCTCCATGGAGGGTAAAGAGAATACAGAAAATGTGGTCAAGGGTTTAAAATCCGCCGCAGGATATGTGCGTTCTCAGCTTTCAAGCAGACTCAAGCTCCGTAAAACTCCCGAGATTAAATTTATTGCCGATAATTCCTCTGAATATTCCATTGGAATTGACGAGCTTTTAAGAAAGGTACTTCCCAACGAAGAAGAATAATAGAGGATTGTTTCAATGCAAAAAACAGTAGAACTTCTCCTTAAAATGGATGATATCGGTATAATTGTTCACCGTAATCCCGACGGCGACTGCTTAGGCTCCGCCTTTGCTTTAGCAACTGCCTTAAAGCAGCTCGGCAAGCGAGCCAAGGTGATTTCTTCCGACGCATTTACTAAACACTTTGCAGATATTTACGGTAAAATTGAGTTTCCGGATTTTGAACCACTGCATTATATTTCGGTAGATACTGCCACTCCTTCGCAAATGGGCAATTATGAATATCTTGCAGAAAAAACAGAGCTTGCAATTGACCACCATGCAACGAATACCCATTACGCCAAGCATAATTTGGTTATGCCCAACGCTGCCGCGGCCTGCGAAATCATATATGAGCTTATATTCGAATTAGGCTGCACCATCACATCCGAAATAGCCACATATCTTTATATAGGTATTATTACGGATACGGGATGCTTCCAATTTTCAAACACCTCCCCTACCACCCATATCGTTGCGGCAGACCTTATTTCTAAAGGTGCGGATAATTACGAGCTTAACCGTATATTCTTTTCGACCAAAAGCCGCGCAAGAATGGAGGTAGAGCGCATTGCTCTTGAAAAGCTTGAATTCTTTGAAGGCGATAGAATTGCTCTCATTCCGATCACCCTTGAAATGAAGGATAAAACAGGCGCTGACGACGGCGACCTTGACGGGATTACTCCTATTACCCGTCAGATTGAGGGGGTTGAAATAGGTTTAACCGCCAGAGAACAGACAGACGGTACTTGGCGCGTATCTGTCAGA
>CAYRPK010000052.1:0-8132 GCA_964426175.1 uncultured Eubacteriales bacterium
GCCTGTTCCCTCGGGGTCGCCACCCTGAATCATAAAGCCTTTGATAATACGATGGAAGGTAAGACCGTCATAAAAACCGTCCTTTGCAAGGCTGACAAAGTTTGCAACGGTTATAGGTGCTGTATTTCCATCAAGCACGAGTGAGATAGTACCGTATTCCTCAATCTCTATCTCAGCATAGTATATACCCTCACCCGAAAGCTCGGGATAGGTATAATCCGTATCCTCAGGTACAGATACCTTGCTGTTTGCTGTAGCAGTAGTATAAACCTTTGAGGATATAGATGAGATACCGTCATACTGAGTTACGACACAGGAACACAGCGTCATCATTGAAAGCGCCATAAACAATGCTATTATCTTTTTCATTTTTATTCTCCTTTTACTTTTCCGATGTAATCAAGATATTTTATAAATAAGCCGCCGATAACCGAACGGTTCATAAAATACTGCCTCTTGCCGTTAACTGTATCATACCAATCGGTAAAAGGTACACGGTCGGGTGATTCATTTGCCATATTCCATATAGCGCTGATAATACTGCTACAAAGCTCATCTGAGCCTATCATTGCAGTCCACATGAGAAAATCTACCTTAGTAAAGTCAGCGCGACTGTCAAGCGGGATACCATAGCGGTTAAGTTTTGTCAAATAGAACTTTCCTTCAAGCTCAAAAATATCTTTATCAAAGATATCCATTCCCATAAGCTTATCCCACACGATATTATACTTCATACTCCATGAATTTGGCAAATCGTATGCCAAGCGGTACTTTTCCCCGTCATCATCAAGAGCTAAATCCTTCCACTTTTTCGCCATATCCCGTGCGATACCTTTAAATTCTTCTTCCCTATCCTTTTCACCTGCCATACCGCAAAGCAATCCGTATGCCGCAATTGCCGAAATACCTTTAATGGAAAGATTTGCATTATGTGCAAGATGTCCCGTAAAATCATCGGTACAAAGCTGATTTGCAGGGTCCTGCGCGTTATTTATAAGATATTCGCACCACTGCTCAAGCAGATCGCGATTTTCATTAAAGAAAGACATATCCTTAGATGCAACTGTTGCCGCCGCAGTCATCAAAATCATATTTCCACATTCTTCAATTGGCATCTGACCTTCTTCACTAGTTCCTGAATATACCTGACCTAATGCGTCGGGATAAGTACCAACGTCGTGAGGGGCAAATTTATGAGGCCAAGCGTCACTTTGAGCATATTTGATAACAGGACGCATCATGCCGAAAACAAGCTCGGGGTTAAAGCAGAGGAAGATGGGCATGGACGGATAGCTTACATCAACAGTTCCGATACAGCCGTTGGAATTACATTCCTTAGAAAGCCAAATGACATTTCCCTCTTCATCGGCAATAAGCTTATGCGCATTAACTGCCTGACGGTATGCTAAGGAAAGAAGCTGGGCATATTTCTCGCCGCCCGCCTTGACCGCCATTTCATATACATTTTTACTAAATTCCTGAGCGCGTGCCATATAACAGTCAAAATTTTCAATACTGTCACGAAGTATCTCATCAAAGGTCGCACCGGTTCTGCGCCAATATGCGTCGGTAAACTTACCGAAATAATTGATAGCCTTAACATCATCATACGCAAGGCAAAGACGCATAACAGTTTCCTCTTTAGGAGAAATTACATCTTCACGTTCAGCCAAAAGCATGGGCATATCGCTCATTTTGATTTTTTCATTTTCAAGATATTCGCCGCTGTGATAATAATACCAATGTAAAAAGCTGTAGGTATCTTTTTGCTCTCTCGTCCAGCGGAAGCGGTCATAACGCGCGTCATCATTCCAATTTCCCAATTTAAATCCGCTATTCTGAGGCGCAACAAGATGAAGATAACCCCAATTAATGGTTTTGGTATCTCCCTTTTCCCCTAAAACATTCTGCTCAACGCCGCCTAATATCATTTCACTGTAAACTTCATTTTCATTTCTGCTTAGAAGTATTTCAGCATTTTCGTCATTAACTGCAAATTCTGCCGAAGCATCAAAATAAAGCTTAGTCTTATGCTCCTTACCATCAACAGAAATTACCTTTATTCGAATAAAGCAAACAGGACGGGACATTAAATCCAGGTCCTCCATAAAAGCAGGAGTCATAAATTCAATTTTTAACTCAATTCCTGCAGCTTCAAAGACATATTCTGTTGTAAGTGCATCCACCTTTACAGATTTTTGTTCCATAGGCTTATGCTCAGTTACATAGAACTTGGGATTCATAGATGTGCGTCCCATAAAACGATGAGGGACGCCGTCGATTACTATAATACCCGTCATGGCTTGACGGATACCCGTCCAATGCCTTGTAAAATCATCGGTCAGCCTATCTGCCATCGACCATACCGAAAAATACGGGTCAACATTTATAAGCGGAACCGAAACTGGTCTGAAATCACTCATATAATTATATCTCCTCTTAATATTTTAATTTATTTAATGATACCATTTTGGATAAAATTTGTAAAGATAATTTTGAACTTTCAATACATAATCGCCAAAAATCGACAAATTAAATTACAATACGACAAATTTGCCCTTGACATAAACGATATTTTGGATATAATTATAATATAGCGCCTTGGAACTGCATTACTTTTGAAAGGAATTGAACAGCATGAAATCATCAGGAATTGTCCGTCCGGTCGACAACCTCGGAAGAATTACTCTTCCGGTTGAATTAAGACGCACCTTTGGAATTACTGAGGGTACGGGAATGGAAATTTGTATTGAAGGAAAAAATATTATACTGAGAAAGTTTGAGCCTTGTTGCATTTTCTGCGGAGATGCAGAGAATTTGATACTTTATAACGATACACACATCTGCCGCGATTGCGCCGTGGCTATCGGCAACGAAGCAAAATAAATATATATACCAAAAAGAGCATTTACCGTAAATTTTCGGTAAATGCTCTTTTTATGCGATTAAGCTTATTCGGCAACGCAAGCTGTTTCATCACAGCAACCACAGTCGCATTCTTCGTAATCTTCGTCAAAATCAAAATCTTCGTCATCAACATCATACGCAAAATACTTCTCACAGTCATCCTTAAAAGGCCAAAGCTGCTTCTTATAAAGGAAGTAAAGCACACCACCGATGGCAGTAGCTGCTGCAAGAATTCCGCCTGCAATAATAAGAACTTTTTTCAAATTTTTCATTTATACCTCTCCTTTCGACTGACAGAACTTTCTGCTTATTAATTATAAGACAGTATATTTAAATTGTCAAGAGGCTTTTACTCTCTTACTCCCAAAACAGCAAGCGGGTCTACGGCTTTGCCGTCCATATATACCTCAAAATGCAAATGTGCGCCGTCACATTCCATATACGAGTCATTACCGACACCGCCGAGCACTTCCCCTAATTCTACCCGTTGTCCTTCTTCTACAAAAATCTCTCGCTGAAGATTACAATAATTTGCAGTTAATCCTCCGCCATGATTTACAGATACCACATATCCGTAGCTCTCATCATATTCTATTTTCTCTACTATCCCCTCTGCCACAGCCTTAACAGGGGTTCCCTCGGTGGCTTCAAAATCTACCGCATTATGTGCGCGCCAATCCTCAAGAGTATTGTTAAAAACCATCTCACCGTCGCTGTATTCATTGTAGACCTTGCCCTCAACAGGCAGCATAAAGCAGGTCGGATATTCAAGTTCTTTCGTAACCTGCGTTGGCTCGTCCTTTTCCCTTTTCTCTTCCTTAGATGCTGTCGAGGAGACCTCTTCCTGAGACTGAGTTTCGCTTACATCAGCCTTAACTCCGCTGACCGTCTGTTGTGCCGGTGTTTCAGATACGGTATCCAACGGCTCTGGCGTAAGTATATCCACAGTGCTGCTTATCGCGGCGTATGCCGATATACCTAAGCCTATAACTGCAACACCAAGAGCGCAGTAAAATCCGTTTTTCTTAAAAAACTGTTTTATCGGGGAAGGATTAAAATTATATTTTCTCACAAAAAAACTTCCTTTCGGTTATTGTCAGATTTATTGTTAACCGAAAGGAAGTTTTTTATTCAGTTACAGTGCTTTCAGCAGCTTCTTTAATTTCGTTTTCGTATACATATTGAACCGTACCTGCAGGCATCGGTTCGCCAAATTCAGGATTTCCCAGCAAATCAAATTCAAATTCCTGTACCCATACGGAACGTCCGTCCCAACCAGTTCCCGACTGCTCATTTGCATGATAGATAATATACCATTTACTTCCGTCGGGAGAAGTTGTAAATGAAGCATGTCCCGGGCCATAGATATTTTCTGTTTTTGAAAATACAGGCTCGTCGCTCTTTGTCCACGAATCAGCCGAGAGAATATTTCTGCCTGTTAAGGTAAGAAGTCCCAAACAATAATCGTCCGTCCAGCTTCCGCTCGCTGAATAAACGATATGAATTTTTCCGTTATACCGTAAAACAGTGGGACCTTCGTTAATGAGCGGTGTGCCGTTCTTTTCCCACGATTCCGTCGGCTTCGAGATACACACTCTTTCGCCTTCTATCGTCCAAGGGTTTTTCATTTTTGCTATATACAGATTTTGTGCTACATTGACCGTTCCATGCCATCCCGACCAAATAAAGTAAAGCTCGTCCCCATACTCAAGAACTGTTCCGTCAATGGCCCATCTGTCTGTTTCTGCCCGCAGTACACTTTTAAATTCAAAGCCTTCAAGGGGATTGTCCGTTTTGGCTTCAAGGCATAACATTCGGTGGTTTTCATTGTTGCCGTCATCTGCCGCAACATAAATATACCATTTATCCTCAATAAAATGGAGCTCGGGTGCCCATAATTCCTGACTGAATTCAGGCATTGTCCCGTCAGGCTTCCAGACAATAATACCATCAGCGTCGGAAAGCTCGTAGATATTATCAAGCTTTGCAACACAAATACTTCCGTCGGCAGAATAGCAATAATAATAGCATGCGGTCTCCTCATGCCAAATTACCCAAGGGTCGTTACCCGAAGCAGCAAGCTTATTATTAAAAGCGACTATATTCAATTTTGAAGTCTCCTCATAATGTTCGTAGTATTCTGTATAGCCCTGAGAGGAAGATACATATACTCCCACGCCAATTCCTGCCGCGATAACGGCAGATAAGGCTATACTCACTACCTTTCTTATATTCAAGAGCTACACACCTTTCAAAAAAGTATTTTTACTGCTCACACGTGTACTTTACTCCCCAAATTTTTCGACATTCGTCCATAATCTTCATTACTGAACGCGTATGATTTAAGGGATTTCTTTGACTTTCTTTAAGACCGCTTTTTAGGGCGTTTTGCGCTTCTGTAATTTCAAACTCATAACCCCAGCCGTCATATTCAGCCTCAAATTCTTCAAGAAGCTTACCAAATTTATCAAAAAGTCTGATTTTTCTTGTATTCATAAAGCAGGCGTCAAAGCATATCTTACCCTTGTCCCCGATAATTACCGCGGTATTGTCGGCAGCCGAAGAAAAGCCCATTGAAAGGCTTGCGGCAGCATTGCCGAAATCAAGCAAAACCGTAGAATCAAAATCAACGCCTGTTTCGCCTATATTTGCAACTGTCATGATTTTTTTAGGCTCATATCCCAAAAAATCACATGCAAATGAAACCGAATATACACCTAAATCAAGCATTGCGCCGCCACCCAACTCCTTTGCAAAAAGTCTGCCGTCGGGATTATAGCCGGCATTTATACAAAAATCAGCTTTTATGTATTTGATATCACCAATTTTGCCTTGATTTATCCAATTAACAGCCATATTCTGAGCAGGCAAAAACTTTGTCCACATTCCTTCCATAAAGAAAAGTCCCTTTTCTTTTTGAAGTCGTATCAAATCATCAAGCTGATTTGTATTTAATGTTATCGCTTTTTCGCACAATACATGCTTACCTCTTTCAAGGCAGAGCTTAACATTTTCATAATGGCAGCTCATTGGAGTTGCGATATATATAATCTCTACTTCATTGTCATTTGCAAGTTCTTTATAACTGCCGTAGGCCTTTTTTACGCCAAATTTTTCTGCAAAGGCTTTTGCCTTTACAGCATTTCGTGATGCTACAGCCGTCAATTCGGCATCTTCAGCACGCAAAATCGACTCAGCAAAAACACCCGCGATATTACCTGTAGCAAGAATTCCCCACTTCGCCATAATCGCTCTCTCCTATCGCACTAAAACAACAGTCCTTATTTTTAATTAGAATAAGGACTGTATCTTTTTTATTCCCACAAGTTCAGCCGAACTCTCCATTATGTCGTCTAACCCATTTCCAAGAATTTTTAATGCTTTTTTGTATTGTGTATACATTTTTCCGTCTAAATGCATATCACTGCCCAGCGCCGACACATATCCGCGCTTGACATATTTCATAATTCGTCCTCTTGAGGAAAAACTCGCAATCGAAACTGCATTTATCTGAAACGGAATATCATATTTCAATAATTTTTTAATTTCACTCTCAGGATATCTGTCTATATGCGCTATGATAGGTCTTAGTCTGTGCAAAGACATAATTCGATAGAGTGCTTCAAACATCCATTCTGTCCATGTAGTCATGGGCATCTCTATTAAAATTGTATTCGTTCCTTCTATGCAAAGCCTTTTTAAATCAGAAAGCTCATCAAGACCTAATTTAAGAGTAACCTCCGCTCCCTTTAATATTTTAATGCTGTCAAGCTTAGTGCCTTTAACCTTGTCTTGCAGCTCATTAAAACATTCTTCGCGGCGAAGGCAAAATGAGTCGATATCATCCTGATCCAAGTAAAAATGCGGTGTTGCAACTATCAACTCGACACCTGCTTTTTTTGCGGCGGTAAGCTGCCTGAGCGACATTTCAACAGAGGTACTTCCGTGATCACAGCAAGGTAATATGTGTGAATGCATATCAATGATCATATCACAAGCCTCTTTCGCTATATATTTTAATCAATAAAATCCTCGCTTTTACCCACATTGCTTGAACCGTAGCCATAGCCGTAGCCGTATGAATATTTATGGCTGTATTTATATGAGTTGCTCTCAAAATTAACATCATTGAGAATTACACCCAATATTTTAGCACCGGTTCTTTCAAGTGTTTCCACAGTGGCACTGAGATAATCCTTTGTGGTGACGTTCTGTCTTGATATTATTATGGTTCCTATTACCTTATTTGCAATGATAACTGCATCAGTAACAAGTCCGACAGGAGGCGTATCAATAAAAATATAATCAAACTTTTCTTCAAGCTCTTCCAAAAGCTTGCTCATAGCCTCCGAGGACAAAAGCTCCGCAGGATTAGGAGGAATGGTACCTGCAGTAAGTAGATACAGATTATCCTTAGAAATCTCGTATATACATTCATCTGCAAAGCCGCTTAATTTATCGGAAAGTCCGGGAGCGTTATTCACATTAAAGGCACGGTTAACCTTAGGCTTTCTCATATCGGCGTCGATAATCAAAACCTTGGAACCTGTTTGTGCAAAAGTAATTGCAAGGTTAATAGTTGTGGTAGACTTACCTTCGGACATAAATGAACTTGTAAAGGCAACGGTCTTACACTTTTTGCTGTTACCAAGCATAAACATAAGGTTAGTACGCGCAGCTTTATAAGCTTCTACCACATCGAAACTGCTTTTCGAATTAATTACAGACATTTTACGCGGTGATTTGTTTTTCTGTTTTTTAAATGTCATCTTAATATACCTTCCTTTGACCTTCAAAGGTAACCTTTCTTTTATTTATACACTACTTTATAAAAAATATATCTGAATAGACTTTTACAAAATAATCAATGTATTTGCGGAATTACTCCCACAATGGGATAGTCAATCGTATCAGTGATATCAATCTCTGTCTTAACTCTCTTATCAAAAATCTCAATTAAAGCTAAAATTAACGTTGCAATAATAAAGCCGATCAAAAATCCAATAATAGCTTTTTTGGCGTGTCCTGGGGAATTCATTTCAGCATCAGATGCCTGGTCAACAACCTTTACATCACCGGCATTTACAATATCTTTAATCTGCGGAGCACCTACACTTGCAATTTCGTACGCAATAAGCTGAGCGTCAGAGGGATTACTGCAGGTAACTGCTATTTGGAAAATAGGTGTTTCCTCAACCTGCGAGGCAACTATCATATCCTTGATC
>CAYRPK010000053.1:0-8092 GCA_964426175.1 uncultured Eubacteriales bacterium
TGGCCTTGGGTCCATCCAGCCTTCGCAATCCGATTATTGGCAGGCAACCAAGGCTTTAGGTCACGGCGACTATCAGCTTATAGTTCTTGCTCCCTCTTCTGTTCAGGAGATGGTAGACAGTGTCTTTACGGCTTTTGACCTTTCGGATAAATACCGTATGCCGGCTATGATTTTAGCTGACGGTATGCTCGGTCAGATGATGGAGCCTGTTGAAATTGATGAAAATTATAAGCCTACCGTTTATGAAAAGCCTTGGGCTACCACAGGTACCGGCGGTAAGCGTACCCATAACATCGTAAATTCGCTTTATCTTACTCCCGATGAGCTTGAAAAGCTTGTTGACGAAAGATATGAGCGTTATGAGATAGTTAAGGCTAACGAAGTAAGAGTTGAAACTGAAAATACAGAGGATGCCGACATCGTTCTTGTTGCATACGGTTCCACTGCACGAATTGCAAAAAGTGCAGCTGTTGAAGCACGTAAAAAAGGCTACAAAATCGGCGTTATACGTCCCATCACCCTCTGGCCCTTCCCCGAAAAGGTCATTAACGAGGTCGCCGATACTGCAAAGGCTTTCTTAACCGTCGAAATGAGTAAGGGACAGATGGTTGAGGATGTCAGACTTGCCGTTAACGGTAAAAAGCCGGTACATTTCTTCGGTCGCACCGGTGGTATTATCCCAACTCCTGCTGAAATTCTCGCCCAAATCGAGAAATTGGCAGAAACACTTTAAAGGGAGGTTTTGAGAATGTCAGTAGTTTTTGATAGACCTAAGGCTTTAGTCGATGTCAGACTCCATTACTGTCAGGGATGTCCTCACGGTATTATTCACCGTCTCGTCGCAGAAGTTTTAGATGAACTCGGTTTAACCGATAATGCCGTTGGTGTTGCACCTGTCGGCTGTGCCGTTATGGCATATAATTACTTTGCCTGCGATATGGTTGAGGCTGCTCACGGAAGAGCGCCTGCTGTTGCAACTGGTCTTCGTCGCGCTCTTCCCGATAAGACGATATTCACTTATCAGGGTGACGGTGACTTGGCTGCAATCGGTACTGCAGAAACTGTACATATTGCAACAAGAGGCGAAAAGGTTACCACTATTTTCGTAAATAACGCAATTTACGGTATGACGGGCGGTCAGATGGCACCTACCACTCTCCCCGGTCAGGTAACTCAGACCACTCCCTATGGCCGTGATACAAGTACGGCAGGGCATCCCGTCAGAGTCAGCGAAATGATCTCCACTCTTTCGGGTGTTGCATATTGCGCACGTGTTTCTGTAGATAACGTAAAGCACGTCAAGGAAGCAAAGGCGGCAATTAAAAAGGCATTTGAAATCCAGCAGAAGGGCTTAGGCTATTCAATAGTAGAAGTTATTTCTGCTTGTCCCACTAACTGGGGTATGAAGCCGACTGAAGCACTTCAGTGGGTAAGAGATAATATGCTTCCCTATTATCCTTTGGGAGTTTATAAGGACGTTACTGCAGAAGGAGGCGACAAGTAATGACATATCAGATATTATTTGCCGGCTTTGGCGGTCAGGGTATTTTAACTATGGGTAAAATCGCTGCACTTGCAGGTCTTGCTGACGGCAAGGAGGTTTCGTGGCTTCCTTCATATGGTCCCGAAATGCGCGGCGGTACCGCAAACTGCTCGGTCATCGTTTCTGATGAACCCATCTGCTCTCCCCTTATAACTGCACCTGAGATTCTTGTTGCAATGAATCTCCCCTCGGTTATAAAGTTCGAAAATACTATCGTCCCAGGCGGAAAGCTTTTCTATGATTCAACTCTCTTTACTCCCGAGCTTACCCGCACCGATATCGAGGTTCATGATATTCCTGCTTCTAAAATTGCAGAGGAGAACGGACTTCGTTCCTCAGCAAACATCATCCTTCTTGGTAACATTTATAAGCATGTTCCCTTCGTCAGCGAGGATGGCATGAGAAATGCATTTGTTAAAATGTGTTCCGGCAAGAAAGAACGTTTTCTTGAACCCAACCTCAAGGCAATTGAAATAGGAAGAAATTATTAAACATAAAGTTCCTGAGATAATCTCAGGAGCTTTTTTATTGTTTGACAGAAACGGTTGTCTATGATAATATTATATGTGATTTCAAAGGGAGGTTATTTGATTATGGTTAAACGTATTTTATCCGTATTTATTTCTGCAGTCATTGTTTTTTCGTGTTGCACTTTTATTTCGGTTACGGTATCTGCGGAAGAATATGGCGGCTTTATCTATACAGTCAAGGAAGATTTAACGGTAAAAATTGATGACTATACAGGTGAAGAAGCTATACTTGATATACCTGATACCATTGACGGAAAACCGGTTACCGAAATTTCCATGGGTGCCTTTTCGGGAAAACAGTTTTTAACAAGGATATCTATTCCCGATAGCGTTACTGTTATTGGACGCGGAGCATTCAGTTCCTGCGAAAACTTAACGAATGCTGTGCTTTCTGAAAATCTAACTGAAATTCCGGCATCAATGTTTGAAAGATGCTATTCACTCAGATTTATAGAAATTCCCGAAGGTGTTACTGTTTTAAGAGATAGGGCTTTCGCGGGATGCCTGAGTCTTACGGGTGCTGTTTTACCTTCCACCTTAACGACTATTGAAGAAGTTACTTTCTGGAGCTGTGAAAATTTAAAAATGTATGTTCCCGAAACGGTAACGAACATTTCCTCCAATCAGGCCATTGGCTATGAGGGCTATTATGACTTGATGGAAAACTTCACCATGTATTGTGCATCAAATTCCGCCGCAGAGCATTATGCACAGAATGCAGGAATCAATTATGAAACGACAGCTCTTACCTATGACGATGTTGCTTTTGGTTATTATAGTTACAGTGAGGGTCTATGCGTAGATACGTATTACGGAAATGAAAAGACCGTAACCCTACCGTCACATATAATGGGTGAGCCTGTTGCTGCGTTTAGCTTTTCCGGTTATATTGATCATGACGGTGCTTACCATCCTCTTGATTTCTTTATCGAAAAGTTTATCATTCCTGCAGAGAGTCTTCCCGCAGTTGAAACAACTAGTTTTATAAGCTGTGCAAATCTAAAAGAGCTTGAAATTCAAGGTAACGATCCAAATTATCGAGAGGTTGACGGTTCCATTTACAGTGACGGCGGCGAAACGCTCCTTGTTGTTCCTACGGGTGCAGAGTCGATAGCTATCGCCGATGGTACGAAGAAAATCAGTGACTTTGCTTTCAGATATCATGAGAAATTAACGGAAGTCACACTTCCCGAAGGTCTTATTTCGATTGGACAGGGTGCGTTTGCCCGTGCATACACGACAAATGATTATTCCAACTGGAAGGAATATGGTTGCAATATTACTGAAATAGAACTGCCGTCTACCCTTGTCGAAATCGGCAAAGGTGCTTTTGCGGGTTCGGATATTACCCAAATAGCATTGCCTGCATCTTTGACTTCTTTGGGAGAAAACGCATTTTTCAAATGTTATAACCTGACTGCTTTTGAGGTCGCGCAGGATAACACTGCATTCACTTCAGTTGACGGTGTACTTTACAATAAAGATATGACCGAACTCATTAACTACCCCGTTAAAAAGTACGGTGCCTTTACCGTACCCGAAAGTGTAACGCATATTCGCGAATATGCGGCGGCATATAATGACGGAATAACCGAACTGACATTAGGTAAAAACGTTGAATTTGTTGGTCGTTATGCCTTTTTCAACAGCGAAAGCCTAAAAGTGGTTACCGTTTTAAACAATTATCTTGAAATAGATGCAGCTTTTACTTACGATTACAGCCAGAGAAATATCTCCTATCCCACTCCCGGTCTGACAGTAAGAGCAGATGCGGTATCAAGAACAGCATATACGGCAAGAAGCTATGTCGAGCTTAAAGACGTTTTAGCAGATGAGATTGAAGGAATAGATTATATCTTTGAGCCTTTAAGAACGATTGAAGAACAGCTTCATTTTGATAATGAAACAGGTATCGTTTCAGGTGTTGCCTTAGACACATATTACTATATGTTCTTTGATGATGTAGTACTGAAGAGCCCTGATGGCTCGCCAATACCTACATACAATACCCGCCCTCTTGCGACAGGCGATATAATCAATTACAAGGAAACCGATTATTTAGTAGCCATAAAAGGTGATACAACCCGTGATGGAAAAATTAATTCCACGGATTTTATGCAGGTAAGAAAGCATTTCTTGGGACTCTATGAAATGACAGAGGTTCAAAAGGCATCATCTGACGTAAACGGTGACAGAAAAATTAATTCCACGGATTTTATGCAGATAAGAAAGCATTTCTTGGGGCTCTATAACATGTATGCTTAATCTAAAGGTTACAAAAGAGTAACAAAATCACACCAAATTGTAACCGAAAGTTACAATTTTGTAACTTGTTTTGTAGGTGTATATGTGTTATACTATAAAAGTCAACCGAATGTATGTTCGTTGACTTTTACTCCTGTTAAGCAAAAGAGGCGCCTTTCGGTGCCTCTTTTGCTGTTTATCAAACATTCTTATGCCTTATACTTTTCTGCCAACGTGGAAATCTTTCCGTGGGGGTCTATAATTGAAGAAATGGATTTTTCAAGATGAATTGCATCTATTGCATATGCCGTATATTTAGAAAGGTCAACGTTTACACACCATTCACGGCTGAGAAGCTCAGGAGTACGGTAATTAAGATTAGTAATAAAAATCTTATCGAAAATACCCTCTTCATATGCTTTATCAAACTTTTCAAGGCCGTTGCAGAAAAGTCCGAAGGTAATAAATGCATAAATCTTTTCGGCGCCCTTTTCCTTTAAGGAATGGAAGGTATCTATCATAGAACCGCCTGAGGAAATCATGTCGTCGGCTACAATTGCAGTTTTACCATGAAGGTCGGTACCTATATATTCATGAGCTTCGATGGGGTTCATACCGTCAACAATTTTTGAAAGATTGCGGCGCTTATAGAACATACCGAGATCAAGCTTTAAAGAAGATGAATACTGCAAGCATCTGCCAACACCGCCCTCATCGGGAGAAACTATAACAAGCTTCGTGGGGTCAAATCTTATTTCAGGATCGGTTCTGACTAATGCTTTAAGCATCTGATATGTAGGCTGCATATTATCAAAGCCTTCTAAGGGAATGGCATTCTGAACTCGGGGGTCGTGAGCATCAAAGGTGATGATATCCGAAACGCCCATAGCGGTAAGCTCTTGAAGCATCATTGCGCAGTCAAGAGATTCGCGGTGAGTTCTCTTGTGCTGTCTGCCCTCATAAAGCATAGGCATTATAACGGAAATTCTCTTCGCCTTGCCGCCTATGGCAGAAATAATTCTCTTTATATCCTGAAAATGGTCGTCGGGGCTCATAGGAACAGTCATGCCGTACATTTGATAGGTTACGCTGTAATTAAAGATATCGCAGATAATGAAGATATCCTTACTTCTGACCGATTCATGCAGAAGTCCTTTTGCTTCGCCAGTGCTAAAGCGGGGGCAATCAGCTTTAATGACATATGTTTCGTCATAATTGTGCCATTTTTTGAGATAATACTCTACTGCCTTTCCGAATTCTTCGCTACCCTTCATAAAAATAAGTCCAAGATTATTTGTCGCCATTTATACATCCACTCCACAAATCGGCAAAATTCGCCGTAAAATACTTAAATATGATATCATAATGTTACAAGGATTGCAACAGATAAAGAAATTAAATGTTTTTGTAAAAACATGTAACTACTTTAAATATCGTCAATATAATCACAGGCCGCAAGCGCTGCTACTGCACCGTCTGAGGCTGCGGTGGTAACCTGACGGATTTTCTTTGCCCTGCAATCTCCAGCAACAAAGATGCCGTCGGTTTTTGTTTTACAGCTTTCATCAGAAGCAAAATAGCCGTAATCGTCCAAATCAGCAAACTTCGCAAAGTCAGTATTTGACGGAATAAGTCCTATTGCAACAAACATACCGTCGGTTTTAATTTCTCGGCTCCCCTCTGCTGTTTCTACGGTAATTCCGCAAAGTCCATCCTCATTTTTATTCAATGCTGTCACCTTTGCTCCGTAAATTGCATTTACATTATCCTTTTTAAGGAGAGTATCTACGAGACGTTTTTCGCCTGTAAAACAATCAAGATTCTGTATCACCGTAACACTTTTGCAGTTTTCACAAAGCAAAATTGCTTCTTGCAATGCAGAATTGCCCCCTCCGATAACGGTAACATCCTTGTCTCGGTAAAACGCACCGTCACAAACAGCACAGAAAGAAATGCCGTTTCCGATTAATTCTTCTTCACCCTCAAGGCCCATCATCCTATGCTTAACGCCGACGGCAATTATGACCGCTTTACATTGATATTCACCGCTTTCGGTGATAACAGTTTTAATTCCGTCATCAGCTAAAATAATATCCTTAACTTCGTCAGGTTCAACATCAGCGCCCTGTTCAAGAACCTGTCCCACCATTTTTTCCGCAAGCTCATTGCCCGAAAGAGTAGGGTGTCCGGGATAATTCTCCACCTTGGGGGAATAGGTTATCTGGCCGCCGAAAGCGCCCTTTTCAATAACCAAAACACTTTTATTTGCACGAAGCGCATAAAGCGCGGCGGTGAGACCTGCAGGACCTCCGCCGATTACTATTATATCATACATATCTGTTGCTCCTCGTTTTTAAATCTTATGCCCATCCGCACAAGAAAGAGGAAAGAAGCGGATGGGCATAACTTTTAGCCTATATATTTCTTGATGTCTGAAACACCCGTCATTTTTGTGACCTCGCCGTTTTTGACAACAACAAGGGTAGGTGCCTGCTTAATTCCCAGCTCTTTAGCAAGCTCCGCGTTATCCTCTGCAAGTATCTTTTTGAAGGGTACATCTGCCTTTTCAAGAAGCGAAACAGCTATTTTGCAGTTGGGGCAGGTTGCCGTGGTAAAGAGGATGGTGCCGTCTTCAACAGCAGGCTGACCGCTTACCGCTTCCTCACATACTTCTGCTACGCGCTCATGAGTAAGCTTGGAATTTGCAATGTCATAGGTCTTGCGGTCTTTAAACTCCTGAGTTTTACCGTCATTCCAGTTCTGAACGGGACGGTAGTAACCGGTAATTCTCGAATATACCTCTGCCGACTCTCCACATTCGGGACAGGTAAAGGCTTCACCTGCGATGTATCCGTGATTTTTGCATACGGAATATGTGGGAGAGAGGGTATAATAGGGAAGCTTATAGTTTTCAGCAATCTTGCGGATAAGATTTGCCGCGGCTTTCCAATCGGGCAGCTTTTCGCCGAGGAAGGCATGAAATACTGTACCGGAGGTATAAAGAGGCTGCAATTCATCCTGAATATCAAGTGCAGTGAAAATATCCTCAGTATAGCCAACAGGCAGATGGGAAGAATTGGTATAATACGGAGTTCCTCCATCCTGTGATGCAGTTATGATATCGGGATAACGCTTCAAATCGTGCTTTGCGAGGCGGAAAGAAGTTGATTCTGCAGGAGTCGCTTCAAGGTTATAAAGGTCGCCATAGGCTTCCTGATAATCAGAAAGACGCTCGCGCATATGGTTTAATACATTCTTGGTGAATTCCTGTACTTTGGGATTTGTAAGGTCAGCACGAAGCCACTTTGCATTAAGACCTACTTCGTTCATACCGACAAGACCGATAGTAGAGAAGTGATTTTCAAAGGTTCCAAGGTAACGTCTTGTATAGGGATAAAGACCTTCATCCAAAAGCTTGGTGATAACAGTGCGCTTTACCTTAAGGGAACGCGCGGCAATATCCATCATCTTATCAAGACGTTTATAGAAATCATCCTCATCCTTTGCAAGATATGCAATTCTGGGCATATTTATGGTGACAACACCAACAGAACCGGTAGATTCACCGCTTCCGAAAAAGCCGCCCGATTTCTTTCTTAATTCCCTTAAGTCAAGACGCAAACGGCAGCACATTGAGCGCACATCTGAAGGCTCCATATCAGAGTTGATATAGTTAGAGAAATAAGGTGTACCGTACTTTGCGGTCATCTCAAAGAGAAGCTTATTGTTCTCTGTTTCGGACCAGTCGAAATCTCTTGTAATGGAATAGGTAGGA
>CAYRPK010000054.1:0-8089 GCA_964426175.1 uncultured Eubacteriales bacterium
AAGGGTCTTACCTTCACCGGTCTTCATTTCTGCAATTCGACCCTGATGAAGAACAATACCGCCGATAACCTGAACGCGATAAGGCTTCATATCGAGAACTCTCCAGGCCGCCTCTCGGCAAACAGCAAATGCATCAGGAAGAATATCATCCAAAGTTTTGCCGTTTGCAAGCTCCTCTTTAAACTTAGGAGTCATTGCCTTTAATTCTTCGTCACTCATGGCAGCGTATTTTTCCTCAAGCGCCATGACCTTATCTGCAATGGGCAGAATACGCTTTAATTCTCGCTTACTGTGCGAGCCGAAAAGCTTTTCTACAAATCCCATAGTACAACAGTCCTTTCTAAAATGCAAAGCAAATTAATGCAATATAAATCTAATTATAACATTATACAATATATAATGGAAAAATTCAAATACTTTTTATAAATCTTTAGGCGAAACAAGGATTTCCTTGCAGGATGAGCCTTTATGATGAAAAAATTCATCTCTCAAGCATATTACTTTAGCGGAAATCACCTAACACCGGACAAGCTTTTCAGCCGCATCCAATGAAAAAGATACTGCTGTGCAATTCCTGCATAGGGAAGCGCATATTCCGGCAATCCATCGGGGAAAAACTCCAACGCT
Source organism: uncultured Eubacteriales bacterium (assembly GCA_964426175.1). Taxonomy (GTDB): domain Bacteria; phylum Bacillota; class Clostridia; order Oscillospirales; family CAJFTT01; genus CAYRPK01. The sequence continues at coordinate 628 of CAYRPK010000054.1, forward strand.
CGCTTAATATGTACATCAACTGGGAAGGCCTCTAATCTGTGAAAGCCGAAAAGAAGCACACATTCGGCTACTTTGGGACCGACTCCTTTTATTTTCATAAGCTCTTTTCGCGCAGTATCTATATCAGCTGAACAAATAATATCAAGGTCAACTTCTCCCGAAGTAAGTTTTCTCGCCGCGTCAAGTATGTATTCATCTCTGTAGCCGCACCGCAGAGGCGCAAGGTCGGCTTTGTTTAGCCTGCTGACACGCTCATAATCGGGAAAATCATAACCTCCGCCGACAGCTTCCTTGCCATAAAGCTGACAAAAGCGGTCTATTATGCCCGAAATACGTGTTATATGATTGTTACTTGAGAAAATAAAAGAACCAAGCGCCTCCCACGGATCCTGTTTTAGTATGCGTATTCCGGGGGCAAATATTACCGCTTCTGATAAGATTTTATCATTGCACAGCAGATTTTTTATTTTTTCGTAATCTAAATCCAAATCAAAGTAAGAGTATATTTTATCCTTTATATCCGATATATTTTCTCCACAGGCACAAAGAGAATCTCCGTCAAAATAAACATTAAGCTTATGCCCTGCGATAATACCGTAAAAAGCGCCGCTTTCATCAGGCTCCGACCAACGGAATGCCTGACCGCAATGAAGAGTCTCGTTTAAATCGAAGTGAGGACAGCTTTTAAATTTTATCGTTTCTGTCACAGTACCACATCCTTTACTTGCATTATACCATAAAAAACGCTATAATAACAGTATAAATTTTTACTATCGGAGATTAATTATGAGAGATAATATAACGACTATTCCCGTTAAAGAGGTTTTTGAAGTTAATGATGGCTGTCCTTTGTGCAGACTTCGCGATACAGTTGAAGAAAGAGTGCTTGAATTTATTATGGGCGGTGCTATGATGGAGCCTGATGTCAGAATAAAAACCAATGAATTGGGCTTTTGCAAGCAACACTTTTCAATGATGTTTGAGCGGCAGAATAAGTTAGCCGTTGCGCTTATGCTGCAGTCGCATCTTGACGAAATATCAAAAACGCTTTTTGAAAAGGGCACATTACCTTTTTCAAAAGAGGGATATAAGAAAAAATACCCCCTTGCGGGGGAAATAACCGAAACCTGCTTTGTTTGTGAAAGAACTCAGTGGGGATTGGAGCGCCTTTTTGCCACTGTTTGCACAACCTTTGCTGAGGATACTGATTTCAGAAAGCTTTTTGAAGGTCAGCCGACAGTGTGCCTTCCGCATTATTATATGCTGACTGATATCGCTGCAAAAAATTTAGGCAAGAAGGATTTTGCCGCCTTAAATGATGCTGCCGCGGCACTTTGCAAAAAAGGTCTTGATGAACTCAGGACCGATATAGATTGGTTTTGCAAAAAGCATGATTACCGTAATGCGGATAAGCCTTGGGGCAATTCTAAGGATGCTATAGAACGCAGTATTAAATATCTGACCTCAAGATAGCATATCGGCTAAACATTCTCCTATTATACGTGCAGTCAATACCGCCTCATCGGCGGTATTTGTGTCTGTCCCTATTTCTATGCAAATAGAATTCTGACACAGATCAAAATTGTATTTTCTTTCCTCCAAAGAAATGGGACGGGCAATAAGCGGCGAGCGGCTTATAAGTGCAGATTGCAGATTTAAGGCGAAGGAAAGATTTTTCTGCCAATCGGGGAGTCCCAATTCACCCGAAATATCGCAACCTGTTATGATAGAAAGCTGAGCCGCTTTATTTTCGCCTACAGTTACAGTCGGCTTTATTCTTGCACCGCCCGTCTGCTGAATAATGCCGCGATGAATATCTATGATGTAAGTAATATCCGGATTTTCGGTAAGCAAGGTTTTAAGCCTTGTTTCGGCACGCATATACGCCCCCGAATTTGAGGGATCATCAAAAACGGAGGTATCATGAATAACACTGACACCTGCTGCTTCAAGAGCTTCTGCCAATGCTTTTCCTGCGGCTATGACGGTTTTGCTTTGGTCATCTGAATAAATTGATACATTAGGGTCATAGGCACCTGTGAAGCTTTGGGAATAAGCCTCACTTGCATGAGTATGATATATTAAAACAGTTCCTTCTTTTGTCTTGAAGCTTTCTGTAAGATTACCTATATCTATTTCGGGAGATGATGAGGTTTTATTTATGACTTTAATGCCGTTTTCTTCGATGATATCGCCGCTGTCTTCCCGTGTTTCCTCAATAACGGGATAATATCCGTCAGGAAGGGAAACAACCTCCGTATTTGATATGACGGCGGCAATTTCTCCGGAAGTATCAATAATTTGAGCGCTGTCTACAGATGAAGCTGTGGAGGATACAGGGGATGAAGCCGATGCTTCACTGCTTGTTTCCCCTGCCGGCAAAACAACGGCGGCGGAATATTCCGTAGCTCGGGAAAGGAACTCAGGCATATCGACCAACGAGAAAAAGAGCGTCACGCAAACTGCAAGACTTAATATTATTGCAAGAATCGAAAGATCAAACCTCGATTTTTTGTAATGCATATCCATTTCTCCTTTCCTCAGAAATATGAATATGCAGAAATACCGAGTTTTATGAGATACAGAAGAAGCTAAGATTCACAGAGCAAGCGGCGGCACATGCTCTGAGTGCCAAATTATCCTACTAAAGCATAGAGATCCTCATTTGAAAGCATGGGATGCAAAGCCTTATTTAACGCCATAGAAAGAATATCGGCGCTGTGTTCAATAAGCAAATCAATTTCTCTCGGAGTTACTATCATGGAAGTGCGTTCTTCTTCCTGAATATCCTTCTGTTCACCGCCTAAAATATCCTGAGCCATGGTCACGGCATCAACAACGGTGGGAATACCTATTGAAATAACGGGAACACCAACCGTTTCTTCCGTTAATTCGCGACGGGCGTTACCCACGCCGCTGCCCGGAGAAATACCCGTATCGGAAATCTGTATCGTTCGTCCGAGTCTATCCATACTGCGCGCCGCGAGAGCATCTATTACGATAACAAGTGAAGGAGAAATTTTATCTACCAATCCTCGGACAAGCTCAGCCGTTTCAAGTCCCGTTTGTCCTAAAACGCCGGGGGAAACTGAGGAAACACGCGTCATAGATGGAATTTGCAATATATCGCTTAAGCGTTCCGCCATATGCCGCGTTACCAAAATTCTCGAAGCCGCCTTGGGACCTAAGGCATCGGGAGTACACTGAGAATTTCCCAAGCCGACAACCAAAACGCCTCCGTCTGTTTTACCTTTAATAAGTGAAGATATTTCTTTTGTGGCTACACGGAGTGCTTCGCCTACATTATCGGTGGAGGAATGGGCAAAGCTTGAGGTAGTTATAGTAACATAGGTTCCGATAGGCTTTCCTATGCTTTGCGCGCCGCCGTCGTTAGTAATACGTACCTTAACAACGGCAATATCTCCGAAATTACTTTCTTCTTTTATTACACCGTCTATTTTTTTAGCATCGGAGCCCTCTAAGGATTCTACCGATTCGACAGCTAAGTCTGTTCTTATCATAAATACTATCCTTTCTTATATTTGAATGAAAAATTAAAATTTAAAAAAACAGTTGCAATTTGAAAATCGAAGTGATATAATACGTGGGACAGCGGTTTCAGGCAAAGAGGGTGCGTGTCTCAGCCCCAAGCTTGAACCTACGCACACCACTAATAACCGAAGGAGGTGTTAGCTTTGCCTAACATTAAGTCTGCTAAGAAGCGTGTTCTCATCGCTGAGGTAAGAACTGCAAGAAACAGAGCTGCAAAGAGTGCTCTTAAGACTGCTATCAAGAAGGCTGAACTCGCCATCGCAAACAATGCAGAGAATAAGAATGAGCTTGTTAAGGCTGCTTGCAAGAAGATCGATCAGGCTGCTGCAAAGAATCTTATTCATAAGAACACCGCTGCACACAAGAAATCTCATCTTGTTATTGCACTCAATAAGTAAATTTGCTTTTGAAAGAAGTCGCTTAAAGGCGACTTCTTTTTTCTTATAATTCAGCTTTTATCCTTTGAACGGCAAAGCAGAGAGGTTATAAAACCGAAAAAGATAGCCGAGGCTATACCTGCCGCAGAGGCAGTCAAGCCTCCTGTTAAGGCACCGAGTAGGCCGAACTCATCTACACCCTCTTTAACCCCTGTGGCAAGAAGTGAGCCGAAACCTAAAAGAGGAACGCTTGCCCCTGCACCTGCAAAATCAATTATAGGCTTGTATATTCCCACGGCGGTTAAAATAACACCCAAAACCACTAAAGTTACCAAAATTCTGGCAGGAGTTACCTTGGTTTTGTCGATGAAAATCTGGCAAATTGCACATATTGCACCGCCAACGAGAAATGCCTTTAAAAGTGATAATAATATATCCATGAGCATACCTTTCTTTTTTAAAATAATATTTATATTATCATTTGCGTTTAAGGTGAATATATGCTATAATTATCTAAATATAGATAATCAAAAAACTGAAAAGCGAGGTTTGGCAATGGAACAAAACAACAGTTCAGCAGGCGGTCAGAAGGAAAATTACGCTACGGCAAATTTTCAGCCGGGAGCAAATAATATGGGACAAAATACAGGCGGAAACAGCTATTTTACGCCGCAATACATTTTGCCTCCCGAAATGCAGGCAAAAAAGGATTTGAAAACCGCTACTACTTCAGTGGGACTTTTGTTGATTATGTTTACTGCTTTGCAGATTGCTGTTCCAACTTTTTATTCATTAATATGCGGATTGTTCGGAAATAGGGTGCCATCAAGCGGCTCTGTGGAATATCAGCTGTTCTATGTAATCTTTTATTTTATAACATTTTTCTTTCCCACACTTATGTATATTGTTATTAAAAAAGTGCGCGGAGAAAAGCTGTTCAGTATTTTTTCGTCAAAACCCAAGACAGATGAGCATAAAATCGAGCTTAAAGCCTCACGACTAAGGGACTATATCTGCCTTTCCTTCTTCACCCTTGCTACGACCTATGCAGGAATGTATATATCAAATTACATTGAAGCCTTTGTAAACAGCTTTGGTTTTGGCACAAATATGGAGCTTTTTATAGTAGAATACGATAACCTTACTGCAAAACTGATCAATGCTTTTGTTGTTTGTATAATGGCTCCTATATTTGAAGAGCTTTTGTTCCGCGGAGCGATTCTTCATTCTCTGCGCCGTTTTGGAGATGCTTTTGCGATAGTTTGTTCTGCCATAGTTTTCGGAATTATGCACGGAAACATCCAACAGCTGCCTCACGCTTTAATCGGAGGATTAATTTTCGGGTATATTGTTGTGAAGAGAGGCAATCTTATTTCTTCAATAATACTGCATTTTGTAAACAATGTCTCTGTAACAATACTTGACTTCGCTTTGGATCAGGAATATTTCAGACAAAATGAAGTGCTCAGTTTGGCAATTCAGTACATTCTGATTGTTATTACAATGCTTGTTTCCATCTTTCTTCTTTGGTATTATCTTAAAAAAGAGCCTTACAGATTGGATGCCGACATTGAAACCTCGGCGGGTAAGAAAGCAGATGCGTTTTTGCCCGGACTGACGTCTTATAAAATTTTCTTTTCAAATGTGTTTGTAATACTCTTTATCATTTATTCTTTCATCAATGTTTGCTTTACACTTGCGCCGATAAGCCTTACGGAGATGGTGGCGTGATGCACAATAAATTTATGTGCCGTGCAATAGAGCTCGCAAAAGAGGCGGCGGCATCTGGAGAAATTCCCGTCGGTGCAGTTATAGTTAAAGACGGCAAGATTATTGCAGAGGGTAGAAATCACAGGGAGGAAAAACAGAGTGCTTTATCCCATGCTGAATGTGAGGCAATAGAGCTTGCATGCAGAAAGCTTAATTCATGGCGGCTTTCCGGTTGCGATATATATGTTACTCTTGAGCCGTGTCCCATGTGTGCAGGCGCGATAATAAATGCGCGGATAGATAATGTGTATTACGGTGCGCCCGATACAAAATGGGGTTCTGCTGACAGTGTTGTACGCCTTTTCGGGTTGTTTGAAATTAAGCCGCAGTTTTTCGGTGGTATAATGGAGAAGGAAGCTGAGAATTTATTAAAAGAATTTTTTAAGGACAGGCGTAAAAACAGTTAAAAAGGGGAAGTTTAAATGAGAAAAAAGCCGTCTATACGGTTTGCATCCATGCTTTTGATGCTCGCGTTGCCTCTTTGCTCATGCGGAGAGACTGTGGTTTCGGAAGTGCCTTCACAGCAAACCTATACATCATCTCCGTCATCGCAAAATTCGGAATCGGCTGCAAGCTCGGAAGTGCCGACAGGATCCGATACTGTACCTGAGGATATAACAGCAACTCTTTCTTTCGCAGGGGATGTTTTGGTACATACGCCTCTTTTTACATCGGCAAAAACTGATAGCGGATACGATTTAATTCAATTTTTTGCCGAGATGGAGGACTTTTTTGACAGCGATTTTAATTTGGTCAACATGGAGAGTCCCGTTGATGTAAACGGTGACAACAGCGGAATTTCCACGTATCCGAGGTTTAATGCTCCGAAAGAAATTACAGATACACTGGAATATATGGGCGTTAACGCGGTAACATATACCAATAACCATATTTACGATAGAGGCTACGATGGCTTTGAAAGTACGGTAAGCCTGCTTTCTGAAAAATTTGAGGTCGTGGGCGCGTATCTTAATGAAGATGAATACAATACCCCGCAGATATATGATGTAAACGGAATTAAAGTGGGAATTCTGGCGTATGCAGATCATATTAACGGATATTCTGAGGACACGATTCGGGAATATTCCGTGCGAACTTTTGATGTGACCGATGAGGATGCCCAACGTATTATAGATGATGCGGATAAGCTAAGAGAAGCCGGAGCGGAATATATAATTGTGTATGTTCATTGGGGCAGTGAATACCTCGACAGTCCGACTGCCGAACAAAAGGAATTTGCATACACCTTGACTGACGGCGGAGTTGATGTGTTGTTAGGAGGTCATTCACATTGCGTTCAACCTATAGAGCGACGCCGGATTGAGGACGAGGACGGAGAGATACGCGAGGCGGTAATAATATATTCAATCGGGAATTTTCTCGCGGACCAGACAGGCTTGCAAGCATCGCGAGGTGCTTCATATATAAAAACTCAGCAGGGAATGAAGGTCACTCTTACCATTAAAAAGGACGGAGAAACAGGAAAGATCAGTCTTGTTGACGGAACATACACACCAACAATGCTTTTCAGGGAAAAGATTGGTAGCGGAAAATACAATTATAAGCTTCTTGCGATAAAGCAGTATGCTGATTTGGACGATGTTGAACGTTCGGAAATTTTCTTTTCCGATAAAGATTGGCAGAATTGCAAAAAAGCATATGAAAGAATAACAGGTATAGTAGGCGATGACCTGACTGTTACCTAATAAAGGATTGACGGTAATGTTAACAGAAAAATACGATGTTTTAATTGTCGGCGGAGG
>CAYRPK010000055.1:0-8026 GCA_964426175.1 uncultured Eubacteriales bacterium
ACAACGCCGAATACAATATGTTCTACATCAAGAGCAAGTACCCCGAGCTTATTGAGAGATACAATATTCCGCTTGATGAATATCCCCGCCGTTGTGTAAATCAGATCGAATGGTGGAAGAAGGATTACGCCGAAATGCTTGAAAAGGGTGTAAGACAGCACAACCGTTCCAATGAATATGCATGGCATATCATGGATGCCATCGTCACGGGTAAATATTACGAGATTGGCGGTAACGTGTTAAATAAAGGTCACCTCATCACAAATCTTCCCGAGGATGCTTGCGTTGAAGTTCCCTGTCTTGTGGACGGTCACGGTATCCATCCCTGCCATGTGGGTGCTCTCCCCATACAGTGTGCGGCAATGAATATGACCAATATAAATGTTCAACTTTTGACTATCGAAGCAGCAGTAACACGCAAAAAAGAACATATATATCAGGCGGCAATGCTCGATCCGCATACAGGTAGTGAGCTTGATATTGATACAATCAAGAAGATGGTAGATGCGCTTATCGAAGCTCACGGCGATTATTTACCAAAATATAATTAAAAGAAAAGATGTTTACCGAAAATCTCGGCAAACATCTTTTTTATATCAGTGCTTCATATATCTTTCGTAAATAATTGGAATTTGCTGAATTTCATCCATAATTTTGATATGCTGAGGACATACCTCCTCGCATTGACCGCAGCGGATACATTTATCAACACCGCGCTCAAGGTCATCGGTGGCTTTTGTATAGTTAAAATATCCTCTGTCGTTAACATCATAAACCTTAGCATGGTTTATGGACATAAAAACGGCAGGTATCGGGATGCTCATAGGACATCCCTTTTCACAGTAACCACAGCCTGTGCATGGGACTGTTGCGTTGCCGAGAAGCATATCACGCACTTTGAAGATGAGCTTTTCCTCTTCCTCAGTGATGGGTTTAAAGTTTGTGAAAGTCTTGAGATTATCATTCATCTGTTCTTGGGTGCTCATTCCGGAAAGAACTATCTCAATATGCGGTAATGATGCAACAAAACGAAGAGCCCAAGAAGCGTTTGAAACTTCGGGATTATAGTCCTTGAATATTTTTTCGGCATCCGGCGGCAGATTTGCAAGATATCCACCGCGAACAGGTTCCATGACTATTATCTTTTTACCGTGTTTAACAGCGATTTCGTAGCATTCCCTTGCCTTCAAAAGCTTGCTTTCCCAATCGGCATAGTTTATCTGAAGTTGAACGAAATCAACATCGGGATAATCATTGAAAAGCTTTTCCAAAAGCTCGGGGGTATCATGGAAAGAAAAACCCCAATTTTTGATTTTGCCCTCTTTTTTCATTTGACGGCAAAAGTCGAAGCAACCGAACTTGGTGTAATTATGTAAATGTGCTCTGTCATTTTCCATACTGTGGAGCAGATAATAGTCAAAATAATCAATTCCCAAACGCTCCAAGGACTGATTGAAGAAAAACTCTACATCCTCCTTTTTTCCTAACGCCCAACCGGGGAGCTTGCTTGCAATGCGAAAGGATTCTCTCGGGTAACGGTCAACAAGCACCTTTTTTGCCGTTTCCTCCGAGCCCCAATATGCATTGGCGGTGTCAAAATAATCAAAGCCTGCAGCCATGAATTTATCAACCATGTTTTCTATCTGCTTAATGTCAAAGGCACCGCCTTCAAGTCTTGGCAATCGCATAAGACCAAATCCGAGTTTTGCATATTCCATATGTTTTTACTCCTTCGTTTATTTCTTTTTATAATCATACCACAGCAAAAAAGTTTTTTCAATTAAAAAGGCAACAGTGTGTAAAGAGCTTTTATCAAATTATTGATGATATAGCATTAAAAACAGTTACGCCTATAAGACAGCATACAGTAATGTTGTAGGCTGTAAGAATATATTGTTCTTTTAACCTTTTGTTTAGCCAAGCGCCTAAAAGTGCGCCGCAAAAGGCTACGGGCAAAAGTATGAAAAGCGGCGTTAAATCTCCCGTAATGCCTCCCGACACACCTAAAGACACTATTTTTGTTATTTGGGACAGAAGTATAATAACAAGCGAAGAAACAGCGGCAGATTTAATATCGAGAGAAAAGAGTAAAACTGTCAGTGCAACATTTATCGGGCCTCCTCCGATACCGAGAAAGGAGGCAACAGTACCAAGCATCGCGCCTGCAAGCATAATGACTAAGGAATTTTTAATTTTAAAGGAAATTTTTTCTCTGAAAAAAGTCATATATATTATTGCTGCGGAAAGAAATATTGCGATTAAAACCGATTGAATAAAAGTGATCAAATCATCGCCTAAGATACTAAGAAGCTTGCGAAGAAGAAGAGTACCGCAAATCCCGCCTAAGCTTGCGCCGATACCGAGTATGATACTGCGGCGAAAATCAATTACGGTTTTTTGAGTAATATATTTAATAACGGAGGTCAAGGCGATAGTCAGCACGCAAAAGGTTGAAAACAAGCTTATTTCAGAAGCACTGAGATTAGAAAAGGCATCAAGAAGCGGCTTTATTATAACTCCTCCGCCAAGACCGCAGCAAGCGCCGAGAAGGGAGGCAATAAGGGCAATCAAAGCATAAAGCAATGGAAAATCTCCTTTCAGATACTGTTTATACAGAAATTATACTATTTGCCGACCGAGTATTCAATAAAGAAATTGCATAAAATATGAAATCTTTTTCAAAAAATTTCTTTTCTTTTAAAACAGAATGGCAAAATCCCCTCTGAGAGGTTGACAAAATATGCCGTAAACTGTTATCATATATACTGAGAAAGAATGGAAAGGTTTTGTATATAAATGATACGCAGTATGACCGGTTACGGCAGAGCACAAAAGATTATTGACGGAAAAGATATTTTAGTTGAGATACGTTCCATTAACCATAGGTTTTTTGATTTTAACGCACGTGTACCAAGAAACTATGGTTATCTTGAAGAAAAGCTTAAATCACTTGTTTCACAGAGCATCTCAAGAGGTAAAACCGAGGTTTTTGTTACTGTTAATCTAATTGACGGAACGGATGAACAGATCAAGGTAAATCTTCCGCTTGCAAAAAGCTACCTTGATGCAATAAACGACCTTGCAGAGAATTTCGGTATCAGAAATGATGTAACCGCAATGGCCTTGACCCGTTTTTCTGATATTTTCATTATCAATAAGGTTCAGGAGGACGAGGAAAAAATATGGTCTTCCGTTAAGGAAGTAGCAGAGGAAGCGATTTCAGCTTTTGTTAAAATGAGAGAGGTTGAGGGTGCGAAGCTTCGTGAGGATATAAAATCGCGTGGAGAAACCATCCTTGCCGCAGTCGGAAAAATAGAAAAGCGTTCGCCTGAAATCGTTTCTGCATACAGAACACGGCTGACAGAACGCATTACTCAAGTGCTTGAGGATAAAAATATTGATGAAGCAAGAATTGTAACCGAGGCGGCTATTTTTGCCGATAAGGTGGCAGTCGATGAGGAAACTGTAAGACTCAGAAGTCACATTGCTCAAATGAATGAAATGCTGGATAGTTCCGATGCAATAGGCAGAAAATTTGACTTCCTCGTTCAGGAAATGAACAGAGAAATCAATACCATCGGATCTAAAAATCTTGACCTTGTTATTACGGGTATTGTTGTTGACATTAAAGCCGAGCTTGAAAAAATACGCGAACAGATACAGAATATTGAGTAAGTGAGGGAAATAGCGTGAATTTTGTAAATATCGGCTTTGGTAACGTTATTTCGGTATCCAAGGTGGTAGCGGTGGTTTCTCCGGAATCGGCACCAATCAAAAGGCTCATAACCGATGCCAGAGAAGACGGAATTTTAATTGATGCCTCCTTCGGCAGAAAGACAAAATCCGTTATAGTCATGGAAAGCGGACATATCGTGCTTTCGAGCTTAGAGCCGGAAACGGTTGGGGTAAAGCTCCAGAATGATACTGATTTAGCAAGTGATAAGGAATAGGAAAGGATTTTATATATGTGCAGAGAGAGAATTATTCTTATTTCCGGTCCCTCAGGTACGGGTAAGGGTACCCTTGTAAATGAACTTAAAGATATTCACGGTGATGATATTTTTGTTTCGGTATCCGCAACTACCCGTTCTCCGCGTATAGGTGAAATTGACGGTGTGCATTATGTATTTATTGAAAAAGAGGATTTTGAAAACAGAATTAATGAGAACAGAATGTTGGAGTATGCGGAATTTTGCGATAATTTTTACGGAACGCCTGCCGACCCTGTATTAGAGGCATTAAACAGCGGAAAAAATGCAATATTGGAAATAGAGGTTCAGGGTGCTTATGTAATAAAGGAAAAATATCCGGACGCCCGAATGATTTTTATAGTTCCGCCCTCGGCGCAGGAACTGAAAAAACGTTTGGTAGGCAGAGGAACAGAAACAGAGGAAATTATCAATAAGCGACTGAGAACCGCAGCAATTGAACTCGAAAAGGCGTTTAACTATGAGTATATACTTGTTAACGGCGATTTAAAAACAGCAATAAAAGAGCTTGAAGCCGCCATTGACAGTGATATAAAAAATATTGAAGAAAAAAGAAAATTCTTAGAAGGAGTGATTGAGGATGTTAAAGCCCTCAGTAAATGAACTTACCAAAAACGGAGCAAGCAGCTATGAGCTTGTTATTGCCACTGCAAAGCGCGCAAGAGAAATTGCAAACGAAGCAGAAGAAAACAAGATTATGCTTGACGAAAAGCCTGTAACTCTTGCAATCAGAGAAATTCATAACGGCGAAGTTAAGATTGTTGACGACGGAAAATTCAAAAACTAATTAGGGGGCGTTTCGGTTGCCGCAGAAAATAGTCAAGGTGGCGGTGGAAAAAGCAGGATACAGCTTTGATAAACTGTATTCCTATATTGTCCCACTGCGCTTTGAAAAAAGAGCGGTGATAGGGACGAGGGTTATGGTACCCTTCGGTAAAGGTAACAGTCATTCAATGGGCGTTATCTTTGAAGTTGGGGGCGACCATGACACGCCTAAAATTAAGCCCATAACAGATATTGTTGATGAGGAAGAAGTTTTAACAGAGAATAATGTAGCCCTTGCAAAACGGCTTAAGGAACGTACCTTTTGCACCTATTATGACGGCATTAAGGTTCAGCTTCCCACGGGTCTTAATCGAAAAATCGTGGCAGAATATGCAATGCGTACAGATGCAGTTGATATAACCGAATTTTCTGAAGAATTAAGCGGAGATGAACGACTCGTGGTGCGCTGCCTGCGCAATGCGGGTAAGCCTGTTAAAGGTTCTAAGCTTATGGAAATACTCGGTGTTTCAAATGACGGTATCCTCAAAAGCATGGTGGAAAAGGGATATATAAAAAGAACAGATGAAGCGATACGCAATATCGGTGACAGTGCCGTGCGTGTCGCTCGTATTTGCGTTGATGAAAATGAACTTGAGGATTATTTTTTGCGGCGCGCTACAGACAGGCAGAAAAAGGTCCTTGCATTTTTAAAGGATACAGAAACGGCGTCGCTTAAAGAAATAACATATTTTACGGGTGTTTCCGCCGCAATAGTTAAAACAATGCAAAAGAACGGTGTTGTTTCTATCGAGGAGAGAGAGGTTTACCGTACTCCGATACAAACTATGGGAGCGGCAACTGAAAAAATCCCTGATTTGACAGCGGAGCAGAGCAAAGTATTTGAGGGATTAAGTCAGCTTTGGCAGGAAGAAAAACCTAACGCGGCACTGCTTTACGGTATTACGGGCTCAGGAAAAACTCAAATTTACATGCACCTTATTTCCCAAGCGGTAAATAACGGTGAGAATTGCATTTTACTTGTTCCTGAAATTGCATTGACACCTCAATTAGTCAGCAGATTTACTGCTGTTTTCGGTAATGAAATTGCGCTTATACACAGCGGCCTTTCTATGGGTGAAAGACTTGATGAATGGAAAAGGATAAAGCGCGGACAAGTAAAAATCGCCATCGGTACTCGCTCATGCGTTTTTGCACCCTTCGATAAAGTGGGGCTTATTATAGTCGACGAAGAGCAGGAAACTACATACAAATCTGAAATGAATCCCCGTTATGATGCAATAGATGTTGCAAAATATTTGGTTACGCGAGATAACGGCTTACTGCTTTTAGGCTCGGCAACGCCTTCTCTTGAATCCTTTTACGCGGCGGAAAAAGGAAGATATAAATTATTCAAATTGACTGAACGATACGGCAAGGCTGTTTTGCCTGAAGTTATTGTCAGCGATATGAATACTGAACTTAAAAATGGAGTTGTGGGCAGTATTGGTAATGTCTTAGCTGAAGAAATTGCCGACAATTTAAATAAAGGAGAGCAGACCATTCTTTTGCATAACCGCAGAGGATACAATACCTTTGTCGTGTGCAATGAATGTCATTCGGTTTTTACTTGCCCCAATTGCAGTATTTCAATGACATATCATTCGGCAAACGGCAGACTGATGTGCCATTACTGTGGCTACAGCAGAGATAATACACTTAAATGTAAAAATTGCGGAGAAGAAAGAAATTTCCGCTTTTCGGGTTCGGGTACGCAGAAGGTCTATGAGGAATTAAAAGAGATGTTCCCCGATGCAAAAATCGGCAGAATGGGTGCCGACACGGTTTCGGGTAAGTACGGATATGATAAATTACTTTCGGACTTTGCGAATGAGAAATTCGACATCCTTTTGGGAACGCAGATGGTGGCAAAGGGACTTGATTTTCCCAAGGTTAGCTTAGTTGGTGTTATCCTTGCCGATCAAGTTTTTTATGCTGATGATTATAAAGCCTATGAGCGTGCATTTGCCATGCTGACGCAAGTAGTGGGACGCTCTGGTCGCGGGGAGATAAAAGGGCGTGCGGTTATTCAGACCTTTACTCCTGATAATCCTGTTATCGAGCTTGCAAAGTGTCAGGATTATGACTCTTTTGCAAAAGACGAGCTTGCAAAGCGCAAGGCGCTGGTGTATCCGCCTTGTTGCGATATTTGTGATGTATCATTTTACGGCGGCAATGAAGAAAGGGTTTCAAAAGGCTCCAAGGTATTTTTTTCTAATCTTGTGAGAAAATACAATGAGGGGTATTCAGATATTCCCTTAAAAGTATTGGGACCGTCTCCTGCAGCTATATTAAAAATCGGTAATAAATATCATTATAGGCTTATGCTTAAATGCCGTAATGATAAAAAATTCAGAGCATTTATCCGAGAATTGCTCTTTGAATTTACGAGAGAAAAGGAAAATAGAACAGTTTTGGTTAATGTTGATATTAATCCGCCGATCATACGGTGAGTTTAAGTGAAAAGGAGAAGTACTTTACATGGCAATCAGAAACATAGTAAAAAAAGGTGACAATATTTTAAGAAAAACCAGCAGAGAAGTAACTGAAATAAATGATAGGATAATTACTTTGCTTGATGATATGTATGAAACAATGCTTGACGACAACGGTGTAGGACTTGCGGCGGTGCAGGTAGGAATTTTAAGACGTGTAGTTGTTATAGATATAGGTGAGGGAAAAATTGAACTTATCAATCCTAAAATTATTGCAAGTGAAGGCGAGCAAAGGGAAATAGAAGGTTGCCTTTCCTGCCCGGGAGAAAGCGGCTATACATTACGTCCTATGAAGGTTACCGTAGAGGCGCTTAACAGAAAGGGCGAAACAATTACCATTACGGGAGAAGGCCTTTTGGCCCGTGCGTTTTGTCACGAATTAGATCATCTCGACGGCATACTCTTTATTGATAAAGCAGTGGAAATGTTAGAGCCTGATGAGTATTAAGTCTTTGAAAGGAAAAAATTGATGAGAATTGTTTTTATGGGAACTCCCGATTTTGCCTCTACATGCTTGGAGGAGCTTTTGAAGGAAGGCTTTGAGATTGCGGCAGTCGTAACTCAGCCGGATAAGCCTAAAGGTCGCGGCTATGATATGGCTTTCTCTGCTGTAAAGGAGTGCGCCATTACACACGATATTGAGGTGCTTCAGCCCGAAAAAGTAAAAGGCAACACTGAATTTTTTGAGAAATTGGAGACTTATAATGCAGATGTCTTTGC
>CAYRPK010000056.1:0-8015 GCA_964426175.1 uncultured Eubacteriales bacterium
ATTCGTCCTGAAAATGTACATGACGAAGAGCACTACCTCCTCGAAATGACCGACGGTATCATTGAAGCAGACGTTGAAGTTGCAGAGCTTATGGGTGCTGAAACTTACCTTTACGTTAACTGTGAAGGTCAGTCCATCACTGCACGTGTTGCTCCCTCGACTATTTCCCGCCCCGGTGACCATATCCGTATGGCTATCGATACTTCCCGTATCCATATCTTTGATAAGGAAACCGAGCTTGCAATAATCAACTGATAATTTTTCAAATGAAACCTGCCGAAAAGCCTTATCTGTTGCTGGCGGCAGGTTTTTTCTTTGAAAGGAACGGGAAATCTATTGCAAAATGCAAAGATATATTATATAATAAAATAAGAATTCTACGGAAGGAATGATTAGTAATATGAAATTGATGAAAAGATTACTTTCCGGACTTATGGCAGTTAGCGTGCTTTGCGGTAGTCTTTTCCTCTTTACCGGTTGCGGTGAAGAAGAGGAAACCTATGTTGCGGCAGTTAATGTTGACGGTAAAAAGAGTTCGGGAGAATGGGATGGTGTAACAGGCATCACTCTTGAAAACGGCGGCGAAAATATCACCGTAGGTAAGCTTGCCGAAGGCGTCACTGTTTCGGATGAAAACAAGGCTACAGTATATTTCCGTTACGACGAGAATTATCTTTATATTCTTGAGGAACGTAGCTCAAACTATATCAACACGGGCTTTAGCAAGGAAAATACCATATTCATGAAGTATGGTGACTCCACGCGTGTCAACCTTATGCTTTATGATCCCACAGGTGATCAGTCAAAGCAGCCTTTCTATTCGACCTTTATCATTTTCTCATCTAACTGCGAAGAGGGTACGGGTGAAAGCAAAAGTGAGCCTATCTTTATGCTCGGACAGGATTGCTTCACTAACACTACTGCAAGAATTCCCACCGATGAAACAATCTATAAAATTAAATCTACAGTAACTGCTGACCGCAAGAGTGCTGTTACTGAGGTTGCGATTTCTTGGAACAATCTCTTTATCAACTGCCCTGATCTTCCAACAACTTCCGGAACCAGCGGTAAGAATGTTAAGAGCATTGTTAAGGATGGTCTTGTTCTTAAGTTCGGTCTTTCTATGAATGTTGGTGTAGAAGACGGTAAATCAAGACAGTACAGCCTTGATTATTGCTTCGACGGAGATAGCACAGATAAGGCTTCCGTTGATAATATGGGCAATTGGGCAACCATGACGCTTAAGAGCGGTAATAATATTGAGCTCAGCGGTGCCGGTGATGTTTCTCAGATTGATTGGCGCGAGCTTGCAAAAGAGGCCAAGACTGCTGAAGAAAGCCAATTCCCGTGGGGAACTGTTATTACAATTGTTGTTATAGTAATAGTTGTTCTTCTTATCGGTACTGTAATCGTATTCAAGGTCTTTAACCTTTCCTTTACTGCAGAAGCAGAGGATGACGAGGAAGAGGAAGAAGACGATGAGGAAGAGGAAGAAGACGACGATGACGACTTCTAAAGCTTCGTCGTAAATAAGATTTAAAAGGAGACGCTTCCAAAATGAAGTCGTCTCCTTTGTTTTCGTTATTTTAGTTGTTTAAAGAATCATCATTTACTACCCAGTCGCGTTCAACATCAATAACGCGAAAATGAGTTTTATCAGTACGTATAACAACGCGAACAATTCCAGCATTTATAATAAGACGGCGGCACATCGAGCAGGAGGAGGCATCCTCTACATAAGGCAGTTGGCCCTTAGCTTCTTTGCCGACTAAATAAAGGGTTGCACCGATCATATCTTCTCTTGATGCGGCGATAATTGCGTTTGCTTCTGCATGCACGCTGCGGCAAAGCTCGTATCTTTCGCCGTGAGGAATACCTAATTTTTCTCTGTGACAGTAGCCTATATCACAGCAATTTTTTCTGCCGCGAGGCGCACCGGCATAGCCTGTAGATACTATCTGATCATTGGCTACTATAACTGCGCCGTAATTACGGCGGAGACATGTGCCGCGTTCAAGCACCGTTTCTGCGATGTCGAGATAATAATTAAGCTTATCAATGCGTTCCATTTAAACCAACCTCTCATTTTATTAATAAAGCCGCCGTCTCCAACAAGGCAGACGGCGGCAAATTTTAATTATTCCCAACCCTTAACTTCTTTGATTTTTGCGACAATAAGCTCGGAGCAGGCTTTGTGAGATTCTACACCGGGGTGACCGTTATCATATGCCTTAGCGTCGGAAACTCCGCCAAGCCACATGGGGATAAATACTTCGCTGCCAAGCTGTTCGTTAACACGCTTTGCGGCATTTTCAATAGAGGGATAAAGCTTTTGAACGCCATCCTCGTTCATCATTCCTAGCATACCTATAATAATACAATTGGGATATGCCTCCTTGATTTCAAGAGCCCATCTTACATATTCATCCTCAAATTCCTGATATGTAAAGTTGGAGGGTACACCTGCCGAGTCGTTTGTACCTAAATTAATGAGAACGACATCAGCCTGATATTGAGAGAAATCCCATTCAGCAGTTTTTGCAGTGCCCTTTGCACTGAACTCATCAATTCTTGTAAATCTTGGGGGAAGCTCAAAAAGCTTAGAGCCGAAAAGGCAACAGATAAGTCCGTTACCCGAAATGGAAACGACATTGAGCTCGGCATCAAGTGCACGTGCCGTGAAGGCAGCGTAGGTTTGCCAACCGTCGGAACAGCTGTTGCCGTTACCTAAATCGTAAAGACCGTCACCACAGGTGATGGAGTCGCCCCAAGCCTCGATCTTGCGTTCACGAAGGGCGGGAGGAGTATACATGGTATTTCCGTCGATAACCTCGTAATTTGCAACACCTGTGGTATTTGCACCATCAGGAACACTGTTTGCATCGCGGCGTACAACCTTAACGGTATGTCTGCCGGGCTCCAAGCCTTCGCAAAGAGTATACCAACCTGTATATTCGTTGATACTGATAAACTTGCATTCTTCCAAATCCTCTTTACCGTCAACAATAACATAAACTGCAGGAGGATTACTGTCTTCTGCGAGCGAGTTGTTAGTCACGATTTGTGCCTTAAGTCCTGTACCTTCGAAGGTGACCTGAAATCCCGAGCATGCCCAATTGAAATAGAGAACATCTGAAACTTTTAACGTTTCTTTGGTTTCGGAAATATATTTACGGTAAACCTCTTGGTAAGTACGACCAAGCATAGTGGTATTTTCGGTGGTTGCCTGAATAATACCGCCTTCGCCCTCGACAAAGGTTACTTCTGCAGGCTCACAGGCAGTGAACAATACGGCAGAAGCCGCAACTGTGACAGTGGCCATAAGAACAGATAAAATGCGTTTAAACAGTTTCATAGTGTTAGTCCTTTCAAATTATTTATTCAGTATACGCTTGATTTCCTGAGTCAAGGCATCACAATAAACCTTGGAAGCATTTTCTGAGGGGTGGCAGTTATCATAAGCCTTACCGTTTTCAATTTCATCGGAATTTTGAAGCAGGAGAAAATATGCGACTTCTTCGCCGACTTCTTCATTGAATTCGGCTACACCCTGCTTGATTTGGTCGGTCAAGCCCTCGCCCATGGCACCGAAAAGCCAAAGAATTTTTGCATTAGGACAACCCTTATGTGCGGCACGGAGAATATCCTTCATGCCGGGGTGATGACAAACAGCGCTGTTTTCGTCAAATGCACGGTCACAGCCGTTGATAAATTCATCATATGAGAATTTTGAAGGTACACCGGCTCTGTCATTGGTACCAAGGTTAATGACGACAACATCGGCCTGATATTTAGAGAAATCCCATTCTTCTTTTCTGCCGCCCAAATCGTTTACATATGGATAACGGCTCGGGAGTTCAAAGATAGGAAAGCCCAGAACGGAAACAATAACACCGTTACCGGAAATACTCATGACATTGTAATCTGCGTCCAAAGCGCGCGCTGTATACGCGGCATATGTACGGACGCCGTCCTCAATAACTCTGCCGTCAGGAAGCTTATTGATATTATCGCCGCAGGTGATAGAGTCACCGATAAATTCAAGCTTTAGCTTTTTGTCTTCGGGTCGTTCCAAAATTTCGCCGTCGGTTTCAAGTGAGATAAGTGCAAGCTTACCTGCCATAGTACGGGGATCATCGGCACCATTGCCTCTGCACATGCAGGAGGCGCGACGGAGAGTGACGGTGTGTTCACCTTCATCCAAACCTTCACAAAGAGTGTAAACTGCAGTTTCGTTGTCTTTAATTTCGATGAAATTGCAATCTGCCGGAGCATCCTTACCGTCAACCGAAACATATGCAAACATCGGTCCGCCGTCGAAACGGTTTGTCAGAATTTCAGCTGTGGCTTTTGTACCTTTAAAGCGGAAGGAAAATCCCGAAGCAGTCCAATCAAAGAAAAGACCGTAAACACTGCCTTCTTTGGAGAAAAGCTGATAATCTTCAGTATAAGTTCTGCCCAAAGGTTTGATTTGGCTTTCGATTTCACTAAATAACATAATTTTTCTGCCTTTCTGTTAATTATGCACCTTGCTCGATGCTGTTAATAAGAGCTACTATCTGGTCGGAATAAATATCGCCTGCGTATTCGGAGGGATGACCACCGTCGTGAGCCTGACCTAAACCGTTTTCAAAGGTATTGTCATTTGCAACCTCGAGATAATATGCAACAGTAGTACCTAAAGCGGTGTTCCATTCATTAATTGCCTCTGAAAGAGGAGTAGCAAGGCTGTTACCCATGGCACCGTAAACCCAGATTATTTTTGCATTGGGATTATTCTGATAAATCATATTAAGGAAGCCCCAAACACCTACGTGCTCCTGAACGCTGTCGTTTACATTGAATGCACGGGTAGTACCGTATTTAAATTCATCAAAGGAGAACTTGCCGTAAGTACCAGACTGAATACCTGCCTTAACGCCGGATGCGTCGTTAGTAGCCAAATTTACGATAACATAATCAGGCTGATAACGGGAGAAATCCCATTCCTCGTCACCGTTGCTTAAATTATCGGTATAAGGATACTGCTCGGGTAAATCAAGCAGAGGACTGCCTAAAACAGAGCAGATAACACCATTACCTGAAATGCTCATGACGTTATAATCTGCATTAAGCTTTCTTGCGGTCTGAGCGGCATAGGTGCGATATCCGTCTTCGATTTGCTTGCCGTCGTCGGAAAGAGATATTGCGTCACCGCAGGTGATAGAGTCACCGATGAATTCCAGCTGCATTTCTCTCTCGCTTACCTGACCGAGAAGAGCGGGATTAGAACCCTTTACGGTAAGAGAAACAAGAGCCGTCTTACCACCTAAGCTTCTTTCATCAAAGAATGAGCCCATGCAGCAACGGGTTGCACGGCGAAGGGTTACTATGTGATTTCCGTCCTCAAGGCCGCTTGCCAAAACATAGGATTGCTTCTCAACGCCGCCGACCTTAATATAGTTACAGCTGTCAGGGTCTTCGTTGCCGTCAACAGCCGCGTAAAAATAGACAGTTTCCTGATCGTAGCGATTGCTGATAAGCTCTACTGAAAGCTCAGTTCCGGTAAAAGCAATTTCAAAACCCGAAGCAGTCCAGTTAAAGAAGGTTATACCGTTGATGCCCGTTCCGTCGGAAATCATGGAATAATTTGAAGTGTAGGTTCTGCCCAAGAAACGTACATTGTCTTTCTGCTTTGAGGCAGAGGTCATATCGTAAGTTTTGGAGGTAGTACCGTCACCGTTATCCACAGCGGTAATACCGTCGGTGCTTTCGATAGCGAGAGCAACAGTTCTGTTTGCTACGGTTAACGTGGGAACAGAGGATTCCACGCTGGAGGTCTCTTCCGTGGTGTTGCCATTACATCCTGTTAAAAGCGGTAGTGCGGCAAATGCCAATGAAAGAGCCATTGCTGAGAGTTTGCGAGAAAATGTAGACATTAGATCACCTCATAAATTTTCTAATATATAACAATATTATAAAGCAAATGAGGCTAAAAATCAACGGAAATCCAACAATAATTTTACAAAATTGTCTTGTAAAATTGAACAAATATTATGCCTTGTTTTTGGTGAAAAAGCCTTATTTTTTTATAGACAATAATATGGTAGAATATTTATTAAGTATAAAATAAAGGACGGATTTGGAAAATGGATTTATATAAACCCTCAACAATCAAGGAAATAATAACAAAGCACGGCTTTTCCTTTTCCAAGGGATTGGGACAGAATTTTATCGTTAATCGCGAGATATGCCCGAAAATGGCTGAAATGTGCGGCGCAACCGAAAAAGACGGTGTTATTGAAATAGGAACGGGCATTGGTGTCTTGACCAAAGAATTAAGCGGGGTTTCCAAAAAAGTTGCGGCAGTCGAGCTTGATGAAAGGCTGTTTCCCATTTTAGATGAAACTTTAGCCGATTGCGAGAATATCACTATCATCCACGGCGACGCTATGAAAATTGATTTTAAAGAAATAATAGAAACTCACCTTGCCGATTGCGAGAATGTATATATCTGCGCCAATCTGCCCTATTACATAACTTCGCCTATTATAATGAGGCTTTTGGAGGAGCGCCTCCCTGTTAAAGCCGTCACGGTCATGGTGCAAAAGGAAGCGGCAGACAGGCTTACCGCCGAGGTTGGCAGCAGGGAAGCGGGTGCAGTTACCGTTGCAGTACGGCATTATAGCATGCCGAGAACTCTTTTCAAGGTGGGAAGGAGTAGCTTTATGCCACCTCCAAATGTTGACTCTGCCGTAATTCGCCTTGATATTAAAGAAAGCGAAATGCAAAAAGAAATTGAAAAGATATATTTTAAAATCGTACGTGCCGGCTTTAATCAAAGAAGAAAAACTCTGACAAATGCGTTATCCTCTGTGGGATACGGCAAAGATACGGTTTCTGAGGCGCTTGTTTCTTGTGGCCTTTCACCCACCACCAGAGGCGAAGCCCTGACAGAAACGGATTGGGAGAATTTAGCGGAATATCTATTTCGCATATAAGAATGATATTTTAAGGAGAGCATGATGAGAGATACCGAAAGACAAAGAGCTGCAAAAGTCTTTGCGGAATATTGGAATGATAAGGGTTATGAAAAGGGCGAAAGCCAAGCATTTTGGCTTTCCTTGTTGCGCGAAGTTTACGGAGTTGAACACCCCGAGCAGCATGTAAAATTTGAGGAACAGGTAAAGCTTGATAAAGCCAACGGATTTATTGATGTGCATATCCCAAAAACTAAAGTTTTAATTGAGCAAAAGGGCAGAGATAAGGATTTGCGAAAGCCAATAAAACAGTCTGACGGTTCTATGCTTAATCCGTTTCAGCAAGCAAAAAAATATATTGTAGATTTACCCCTTTCCGAGCATCCGAGATGGGTCATAACCTGCAACTTTCAGGAATTCCTCATTTACGATATGGAAAAACCCACGGGTGAGCCGGAAAGCATAATGCTTAAAGATCTCCCTAAAGAATACTACCGTCTGGAATTTTTGGCGGAAGAAAAGAGCGAGCTTTTACACCGAGAAGAACAGATATCCATCAAGGCAGGCGAGCTTGTCGGTAAGCTGTATGATGCCATTTTGAAGCAATATATTGATCCCGATAGTGAAAGCACGCTTCGCAGTCTGAATATGCTTTGTGTTCGACTTGTTTTCTGCCTTTATGCGGAGGATGCGGGCATCTTCGGAGATCACCTTAAATTTCATAATTACATAAAGAGCTTTAATATCAAAGATGTTCGCCGCGCGCTCATTGATCTTTTCCGTGTGCTTGATACCAAAATCGAGGAGCGTGATCCTTATATGGATGACGCTTTGGCGGCATTTCCTTATGTAAACGGCGGACTTTTTGCTGACGAAAATATCGAAATTCCCAATATGACGCAGGAGATTGTTGATCTTTTGCTCCATAACGCGAGCGAGGATTTTGATTGGTCGCAGATCAGTCCGACAATTTTCGGTGCCGTATTTGAAAGTACATTGAACCCCGAAACCCGCCGCAGCGGCGGTATGCACTATACCTCTATTGAAAATATCCAT
>CAYRPK010000057.1:0-7960 GCA_964426175.1 uncultured Eubacteriales bacterium
TAGGCGTGGCGGCTTTGGGCCGACTCCCGGTCCTCTGCCGAAGCCTCCCGGCGGTGGTCCTCCGGGTCCTCCAGGTCCTCCGAAATGCGGCATATATATCAATCCTTTCTTTGTAAATGTAAAATGTTTTTTTATTTTGCATTTAATCTTATTCTCCGACACCGTGAAGCTTAAGAGCTTCGGTCTGCTTTGTGACCTGTCTGAAATATTCGCCCTTGTTTTTAATAAGTTCCATATGCTCGCCCTGCTCTACCACCTTGCCGCCGTCCATAACGACGATAAAGTCGGCATTGCGAAGAGTTGAGAGTCTGTGAGCGATGGCAATGGTCGTTCTGCCCTCTATGAGCTTTTCCAACGCCTCCTGAATTTGGCGCTCGGTTTCGGTATCAAGAGAAGCGGTAGCTTCATCAAGAATGAGAATGCGCGGATTATGTAAAATGGCACGCGCGATGGAAATACGCTGCTTTTCACCACCCGAAAGATCCTGACCTCCGATACCTACCATGGTATCATACCCGTCAGGTAATTTTTCTATAAAATCGTGTGCATTCGCCGCTTTTGCCGCCGCGATAAGCTCTTCTCTGGTACAATCGGGCTTAGCATAGGCGATATTTTCGGCAATGGTTCCCATAAATACATATACTTCCTGTGATACTATGCCTATATTCTGCCTTAATTCACTCGATGCGATATCCCTTACGTTGATACCGTCAATAAAGATATTACCCTCATTAACATCATATAGTCTTGAGATAAGATTTACTAATGTTGACTTACCTGCACCCGAATGACCTACTACACCAATCATAGTATTAGGCTTGATGTCAACGCTTACATTCTTTATTACAAACTTATTTGGCTCATAGCCGAAGGAAATATCGTCTAACTTGATAGCGCCCTTTGCTACACCCAATTTAACGGGATTTTCGGGTTCCTTAACCTCAGCAGGTGCATCCATTATCTCAAATATACGCTGTGCGCTGGTCATACAGTTAGACCACCAATTTATGATATTGGTAAGCTGTTGAACAGAGCCGTGCAGTTTGCCGATATAATTAATAAAAGAAACCATTACGCCAAAGCTCACAACTCCGCTTAATATCTGCGCGCCGCCGAATGCCCAAATAAGCAGCGAGCCTGCATTTAAAATAAGGGTATTAATAGGCAGAATTGTTGCGAGATTTTTATTGAATACATATTGAGCGTCGTAAAGATTATAATTGACCTTGTCGAAGCGCTTTATCTCCTGCTTTTCACGGCCGAACGCCTTGATAACGCGCGTTCCCTTGACGGTATCGCTAATAGCGGAATTGAGTGTACTTGTCCTGCGCCACTGCCGCCACGACAATACATCCAGCTTTCTCATTCTCTTTTTTAAATAAAAGACAATTAAAAATATAGGAATAAAGCAAAGCAATGTTAATTGCCAATTAAGGCTGAATAAAACCACTAATGTGATAATTATTTGTACCACACTTGAAAACATGTAGGAAAGTCCGTCTACAAAAAAATAGTGCAGACTTGAAGCATCTGAATTTACGCGCGTCATGAGGTTGCCCGTCTGTTTACTCAAGAAGTAGGATAACGACAGCCTTTGCATCGAACCGAAAACTTCAGTTTTAATATCATATACCACTCTTGCAGAAAGCTTAACGTTAATTATTCCGTTAATAACATTAAGCAGTGTGGAAATAAGCGCGCACAGCACTATAAGTCCCACTACGGGCAAGACCTTGCCGTAAAGAGGATGCCCCTCTGTCAGAACATAATCATAAAGCACCGTACCGCTTAAATATGGTACTATCATTCCCATTACAACGGAAAGAGTCATGGGAATATATACCGCTAAGAGCATGCCTTTATATTTACTCGACATTTTTAAAAGGCGCAGCATAATGCCGCTCTTTTTGGTTTTAGAGCAACGGGGACATTTTGCGTTAAACGGGTCGGGATAAAGAGTACCGCACTTAGGACAGCTTTCATGGCGTTTTTCATGCTCATTTTCTTCTTTAAATTCGCCTGTTTCTTTATACCGGTTAAATTTGCGTACAAATTCACCAACCTCACCGCTTTTAGCGTTGGTGAAGGTACATGCAGAAAGCTGGTCGCCTTCAAAAAATACTGTAAGCATGCCTGCCGAAACAAGGTCGATTATTTCTAAGCCCTCTACCTTTTCTATGGGAAATTCCTTATATGTATAGCTGCCGTAATCCTTTTCCTCATTATCCTTTTCCTTTAATTTGGCTCTGTTTATAAAGCCGCGAAAAACCTTAAAATCAGTCTTATCACCAAAGAAAAACATAAGTCTGCGGTCAGTGAAGGCAATGACAATATCTTTAAAGCTGCCGTCTAAATCGCGGTCGGCTGCGGCAACTTCAAAGAGCTTCTCTCCATCTTTTAAACGAGAGGTCAGAAAGGTATTTAATTTTTCAGGTATTTTTGCCATAAGTCCTATCTGCCTTTCCTATATATTCTGCTCGTCAAGGGTCCTGTAATACCCCGGCAAGAACTCATCAATAAATATTTCAGCAGGCATAAAGTTCATATCCTTTACGCTCTGCAAAAGAGTTTTATATGCAACATCAAAATCGTGGTTACCCATATTTATCTCTTCAATGCATTTTACGATTGCCGAAAGCTTATCGGCGGCTTTTAAAATAACCTTTTCACTGTCCTCGGGAGAAAAAAGCGAGAGATATTCTGCCTTCATCTCCTCAGGAAGCATTGAAATCAAAGTATTCTTAGCCTCTCGCTCCACATTTTTATATACAGACTTCATCTCATCGCTTGAATACTTAACAGGAGTCGGCATATCACCCGTGATAATTTCGGAAGCGTCATGGAAAAGTGCCATAACAGCAATTCTGTCAGCATTGACAGGAGCTGTGGTCTGTTTATTATAGATTAAAGCTAAAGCGTGGGCAATGACCGCCGTTTCATAAGAATGCTCCGAAAGGCTTTCATATCTGGTATTACGCATTAATCCCCAGCGGTTAATGTTTTTCATTCGGGAAATATATGAAAAAAAGTTATTAGTTCCTGACAAAAAGCAACACCTTTTCTAAAAAATTCTTGCAATGTTAACATTATAAAACTTTTCATTCTTCATTTCAATACTTTTCACATTCCTTTTCAATATTTAACAAAAAAAGTTTATAATTAGAATTTGTTGAATTTCTTGACTTTTACCCATGCTATTGTTATCATATTTATTGAAATTAAACAATGAGGAGTGTTATTTAGTGAGCGTAAAACGTTTGATTGCTTTGGCAATTGTAACGGGACTTACTCTGTCAGCGGTTGCCTGTGCAAAAACCGATCCCCAAGGCACCCAAAGCGGCAGTACCGATGAGAATATATCTCAAAATCTCTCGACTGTAACTAATTTTAATGTGCTTGTGGGTGAAATGCTTCCCATGAGCGCTAATACGCCAGCTGAAGCTGAGGTTTTAGTTAACAACAGCGGTATGAGCGGTCTGTGGGCCCCCAATCATCTTCATGCCGCTTTTAACAGCACCGTTGAAGGCGAAGCTGAATATGTTAGTGAGAATATGTACTATTCCTCAGAGCCGACGCAGATTATTTTTGATTTAGGCTCTGTTCAGTCGGCAGGATATATGTTCATATGGAATTATAACGATATTAGCGACATGGGCAGCGGTATGAAGGATGTTTCTGTTATTTATTCTGCCGATGCTCAGAATTGGTATCACTTGGGTGATTACGAATTAGCTCAAAGCAGCCTTGACGATGCCAATGCCTATGGCGGAACTGTTGCCTCCAATACCTCCGACGGCTCTCCCATTGATTTCGGCGGCAAAGCTGTAAGATTTATCGGCATTGAGCCAAAGACTAACCATGGCGGCAGCGGCTACGGTCTCAGCGAAGTACGCTTATTCAGGCAAAAGACGCATCCCAATTCAGGTGAAATGCTGACCTTTGAAGCCTTTACTCCCAACACTAACGGCGATAATCCCGAAAATATCGCTAACAATTTAGGAATGGATACTTTAACAGGCTCCCTTTCCGACGATGAAAAGCACTCTGCAAATGCGGCAGACATGTGGCTTTCTACCGACACTGCCGAAGCCTCTATGCTTGTATTTAATCTCGACGGAACTTATCCTATTGATAAAATAAAGCTTTGGAATTACAATGCGGCAGACGGGCTTGATAACGGCATACGCGGCTTTGATATTTATTACACCACGGGTGAGGCCTGCAGTATCCGTACCTCCGACCAGGGCGACAGTCTTGATTTTACGGGCGGAAATTGGAAGAATTTGGGCAGATACAGTCTTCCCAAGGGTACAGGCGATGATGGCTTGTCTGCATCTCTTACCGTAGAATTCGACGGAATTCATGCGCAGCATATCCGCATCGTACCCATAAGCAACTACGGCGGCGAAGGCTTTGGCCTCAGCGAGGTTCGTATTTATACCGCCGCAGGTTGGGCGGTCGAACCGAGCCGCACCTGGACGGGACTTCTTTCTTCGTCCGGTACCTTTACCTATCAGGGAAATTACGATGATGACCCCTTTGCCGACAGCGACAACGGCAGCGGCTGGATGGGCGCCGACGGTATTATGAGCACCTCTCTTGATTCCGCACAAATTCCCGGCAGTATTACAGAAGCTTCACACACTCTCTTTACTTTCCAGGATACCTTCCACGGTAACTTCGGTAATTACGATACTTTCTCTGCAAAAACCCACGGATACGGTGTAGCTGCAGGCTTTAATATCGGTATGAAGAACATGTCATACCTTTTCCTTAAGGGCGATGTTCCCGACCCGAGAAATGCTCAGTTTTATCTGACATTAAATAATAACCTCTCTGCAAATCATCCTCTCAATAATATTCTTCCAGACTCCTATTGGATCTCCGACAGCACGGTTATAAACGGTGTTATTTATACTCTCGCCAACAGATTTTCAGGCCTTACGACTGTGGGAATTGACTTTTACAGTCAGGCAATCGACGCGCAGACAGGCTTTGTGGATATGAATCAGGTCGCAACAATGGCAATTAGCAACGTCACTGTTGAACAGAACGGCTGCGGCTTTGAAGCCATTTATGAGGAAGGCGACTATATCTATCAGTACGGAAGAAAAGACGGGAAGCTTATCGTTCGCCGCTTTACTGTGGCAAATTACCCCACCCTTTCAAATCCCGAATATTGGGACGGCTCCGATTGGAATACCGATATTACAAAGATTGCACAGATTTCAAATTACGATGTGGGCAACGAAGCCAATGTCACATATATGCCTGAGGGTCCCTTCGCAGGTAAATATATCAACGCATATACTCAGGGCAGCATCTGGGGTAGCGTTTCAATAGGTGTCAGCGACTCCATTACAGGACCTTTCAAAAGATTAAAGGATATCTCCGACTGCTCGACTATTTATTGGGCAACCGAAAGATACAAGGTTCACATGTATTCCTATTATGACAGCGACACTATATTTCAGCAGTGGAATTATAACGCAAAGGCACAGGCTGCCATCTCCTCGGCTGATGAACTGCTTATCACATATCACTTCGGTCTGCATGATGACAGAGTTCCCGGTTGGGGCTACTTTAACGCCGTAGCTAAGGAATATGAGCATCCCACATTTATCAAGCTGACTGAAATAGTATAAATTTTAGAGTTTAAATATAATTTTGAAAGGAACGACAACAATGAAAGCAAAAACACTTCTCAGACTGACCGCTGCCACCTTGGTTGCAGGTATAGTCGCAACCGCAACTGCTTTTCCGTCCTTTGCACAGGGTACATTAAGCGGAAATACAGTTGCCCTTGACAGTTCTGCCGTTAATCTTGCGTTGTTTGCAAACGGATACTCCAACGGCTACGACGGAGACTTCATTGACAGCTACGCTAATGACGGTGACTATAATACCCGCTGGCAGAGCAATATTGATGTTGATGAGCCTTATCTCAAAAGTGAAGCTGTCTATACTCTCGATTTTTATGATGCCGTTTCGTTTGATAAAGTAGTTATCGCATGGGAAGCGGCGCGTCCCGAGGCTTCAGGTGACGGATATACCCTGCTTTATTCCGTGGACGGAAATGATTGGAAGGAAGCTAATGCAACTTATGTATACGACGAAATGAGCGTAAACGAGATCGGAAATGATGTTTATACCGATATAGCGACCTTTGACAGTCCCGTTTATGCACGCTATTTAAAGGTTTGCATGTTTAAGGTTGTGGATAAATATGCACCCAGCATTTTTGAAATCGAGGTTTATAATCTTTTAGGCAATGCCGATGTCGAGCTTGAAACCTCTTACTACATTGACAAGGATAACCTCTACATCTGCAATGTGCCTGACGAAGTGACAGTTGACGCGTTCAAGGCTAGCTTTGACAGCACAGCCACCGTCATCACTGCATACGCATATGTAGGAACGGGTACTACCGTTACCTTTAACGACGTTAGCTACACCGTAATTGTCAAGGGTGACCCATCGGGCGACGGTAACGTTAATTCGACGGACTTCATGCAGATAAGACGTCACTTCTTGGAGCTTATTACCCTTGAAGGTGCAAAATTGGATGCCGCAGATGTTAACAGCGACGGTACTGTTAACTCTACTGACTTCATGCAGATACGCAAGCACTTCTTAGGCGTTTATGATATTCATGCAAATTTGAAGGTTCCCGAAGTTGAGGATGATGAAAACGAAAATCTTATCAACTGCGACACCGCAGAGGCCATGGTCGGTGAAATGATATATCTTACCGCTTCCCCTGCAGGCGCAAAAGTGCTTTGCGATAACAGCGGTATGAGCGGTATTGAAGCTCCCAACCATATGACCGCCGCATTAAGCTCTGCTAAAGAAAATCAGAAGTCCATCGTTACAGAAAGTATGTATCTCAGCTCTACCGCTACCCCCATCACCTTTGATATGGGTACGATTGAAGCTGTCGGCGGTATTTTCATTTGGAATTATAACGATATTGCAAAGCTTAACTGCGGTATGAAGGAAGTTAAGATATCATATTCCTCAGACGGCAAAACCTATACAGATTTTGATACCTTCACTTTAGCAAAGTGCAACTCCTACGATAACGCCAAGTACGGCGGTAACGTAGCCACCAATACCACTACCAATAACTATGCTATTGATATGAACGGTATTCCTGCACGTTATATCCGTATCACTCCCCTTTCAAATTACGGCGGTGACGGCTACGGTCTTAGCGAAGTCCGTATATTCCGTCATAAGGAAACTCCCGAAAAGGGCGATATGATAAACGCTGAGGGTCTTGTTCAGAGTGCAGAGCTTAACGCGTCTAACGCAGTTAACAATACGGGTATCAGCGTTCTTAACGGTACTGTAAATTCAAACGAGACCGTTTCCAACAATCCTGACGATATGTGGCTTTCAAACGATACTGCAAAAAATTCTGTCTTTGTACTCAACCTCGACGGCACATATCCTGTAGACAGCATTAAAATTTGGAACTATAACGATCCCTCTTCCTTGGATAGCGGTATAAAGAGCTTTACTCTTTATGTTACCACTACCGAGGCCTGCGGAATTAATGAGGTTGATGGCGGTCAGGATACCCTTGATTATTCTCAGGGTAACTGGACAAGAATCGGCACATACACTATCCCCAAGGGTACGGGCGAGGACGGTATGGCAAGCTCACTCACCATTAAGCTTTCGGACAGACACGCTCAGCATATTAAGCTTGTTCCCACTTCCAATTACGGCGGCACAGGCTACGGTCTCAGCGAAATCAGAGTATATTCAGGCTCAGGCTGGGCAATAGAAGCAGACCGCACTTGGTCGGGACTTCTTTCTTCCTCCGGTGCCTTTAAGTATCAGGGCAACTGGAACTCCAATCCCTTGGCCGACAGCAACAACGGCAGCGGCTGGATTGGCGGCGACGGCGTATTTACCACCCCCTCGGATGAGGACACCGTTCTCTTTACCTTCC